>JBARUP010000584.1:0-3350 GCA_049645805.1 Nodosilinea sp. | reverse complement strand
TCACTCCTGCTAAACAGTGATAGGTTCGCCTTAGAGCTTCATAATGCTTCAGTTCGTCGGCTAGCCAAATCTCGAGCATAGTCAGAAACGGTGTGGACATCTCGCCTCTGCGAGCCATGATGTAGTCATACAGCGGCTGAGCATCCCCTTCAGAGTAGACGTCTCGGCTGAGCAAGGTGCAAAAGTTCTCAAGTAATTTGTTAGGGGCCTGACTCAAGTAGCGCTCTGGAATACAGTAATCTAAGGCAATAACATCATCTAGAGCCCAGAGATTCTGTTTTAGTTTAGGAGCGCGTACCATTCTCACCTCGTATCTTGTGACGTAAAACCACCCTTTTGCCTAATCTACACCGGTACAAAAAGGCCGTCATCAGAAACGATGTGAGGAATAATGAGGCAGTGGCGTCCAGTAATTCTTGAGGTGTCTCCTCGAAGAATAATTCCGGCAGCCTCATCGTCAATAACCCAGCTGCCGACCATATAGTGATAATCAAAAGCGCTGGGTAGCTCAATGTATTCCTGAACGATAAATCCTTCAGCACCATAGCCTAAGGTGTCTCGCTTCTCTAGTTCACACACTCCGGTTTCTATGGAGGTGCCAATGCCTTCCATGCCCAGCATCGGTTTTCTAACGTGCATTCCCAAAATCAATTTTGTCGCCTTGGGAGAAACATCATCATCAAAGTAGGTCTCTAGCAAGTACTGCTGGTAGCTAGAGGCTTCAAACTGCTCCCACATCATGGCTAGAGCACCTTTATTAGAAAGTACCTGCTTCCACAGGGGTTCAAGAACTTTGACTTCCCCAGTCTCTAACTGGTGCGCCAGGGTAGATAGGGTTCCGTCATTAGCCATGTCGTTCTGAATATCGGACCAGTCGTATATTTTCCAGAGCACCGGAATGCGCTCGTTGACGTGGTCAATAAAGTATCCTTCCTCGTCTAAACCTATCCCGCGCTGGATTTCATTTCCCTTGCGATCGCTGAGCCCTCGCAAATACACAATCTGGGTGTAAATGTCGCTATCGACCTCGTCTTGAAGAATTTGAATCAGCTGCATAGCCATCTCTAGATCCTCTTCCAAATTCTCGTCTACAAGGAAGGAAATACCCGTTTGCTTGAGACGGTAGGCCTCGGCAATGCGCCGCCACTGGCCCGCTATCATGTCCCAAAAATCGTTGAACTGACTGGCATCATTGGGGAGAGGGAACTGACCAGTTTGGTAATTGCGTTTGTAGTCTACCAACCAGTTCCATTGGTAAATAGTTTCGGCCCCAAGCAGCGGCGTCTCACCGTTGATTTCGATCAGCTTGATCTGGCGATCTTCTGTAACAACCAGATCAAACCGAGTGCACAGAGACAAATCTTCTACAGGATCGGTGCGGTCCCAGCTGTTTTTAATCGCTTGCCAATACTCAGGGCGAATTTTCAGCCTAGCCAAGCGCTGATCGACATCGCCTGTGCGGTGGTCAGTGAAGAACCAGTCTAGGAACTCCACGCACATCTGCCAAAGCTGTTCGGTGGCTGCTGCGATCGCAGCTTCTTCCCGCGTATCAAACTGAATAGCAAACGGCTGAGGCAGCGTTTCGATCCAGTACTTTTGCTGTGGATCGCTCAACGCATCGGTTTGATACGCGTTTTCTTGAATATGGCGTTGCCAATTACGGCGACGCGCTACTTTGAAGGATCTCATAGGTTTTTACTTACCGCCTCTGCCGGTGCCTTTAAAGGTTGACCCAAAGCCCTGGCTGCTGCGACCTTTAATAGTGCCTCGGGCAGCGGTGCCGGACGGACGAGGGGGAGCAACCTGGCTGGTAGAGCGAGGTACCGTAACCCGCCCTGCTTGAGTTCGGGTCACGGTTTGCCCGTAGGGAGTAACGACCTCTCCCGGATTTCTGCTTCTGTAAACGCTGTAGGGCTGGTAGACGGTCCGGGTGCCGCCGCCAAAATTGAGGTAGACAAAGCTAGGAAGACCGTAGGGGTAGAGGAAGGTACCGCCGTAGGCGGGACGGTATCCCGATGTCTGATCACTGGCTGGGGCTGACTCACACTCCAGCCCTTCAGACTGACAATCCTCTAGGGAAGAGTATACGGGAGCAGTGCGATCGTGCTCTTGCCGAGCCGCCAGCATTTGGGGCTCGCAGTCTTCTACTTCCAGCGCTGGCGCAGTAGGAGGTTCGGCAAGCTGCCCCTGCTCGTGGGCCTTGAGCAAGACATCGTATTCTTGCTGCTGTTTGGCCATGTCTGTTTCGCACTGCTCAGTGGTTTCATAGAAAACACCCTCGATCTGGTCGTCGGCATTCTGACTAGTCGAGCCTGATGCCGGCGCGCTGCTCGACGGCTGGTTAGCCTCGCCGCCACACCCGGCTACAAGGGTGGCCAACATAGCCGCCATGACTAAACTCGTTTGCAGCTGTTGCCGACGAATGGGACGGATATAGAGGGACTGGGGAGCAGTCTTCTTCTGTGCCATAGGTTGCGCCAGGGCCGGTAGTGGGTGTTTCCACTATACCCAGCTTGGGCAGCAGCTCCGGAAGAGCCTAGTTAGTCGGCTGCACGTGGACGACTTGCCCGCACCGAATACTATGGGCTGCGTCGGCACGTCCGTGGAGTGTTGACCGCCTAAGCTCAAATCATCAGCAATGGGATGTGGCTGTATTAGGGTAGCGCAGTAGCGCAGCCATTTGGTGAGGACGCGCATGGGCCTGCCGGTGTTGGGGTCGTTCTGGAGCTTGCTCCAGGCTCTGGCTTCGGCAAAGCCGAGGCGATGGAGGATTTTGACCACCAGGTCAATGCTGATGGCGGAGCCAACGATGGTGATGTGGATGGGTTCGCGACTGGGCTGGATGGGAGCCGAACTGCCGGGAGGGGCGCTGTAGATCTCGCTGTTGGGGATAAATTCTTCTGACATAAGTGCAGCGTAATGAGTACGACAACGTGAACAAGTATGCTCACATCCAAGACTATACACGATGTGGACAAGTGTGTTCACATTTACGCTCTCATCGTCCCCTGACATGATTGGGGCATGGGAAAGGCAGGGCGAGTGTTAAAACAGGTCTTGAAGGCTTACGGTATCAGTCAGAACAAGCTGGCGGTCACAATGGGGATTGAGCGCACGGTGATTTACCGCTGGACTCATGAGCGCACTGACCCAGGTGGTGACACGATTACGTTGATTACCACAGCACTGAACCAGCTAAATTCTGATGCAGCCCAGGCGTTTGTAGACTTATATCTAGGTGAGATTATTCAAGGCGATGAGAATCTATAAAGCCCTCTCGTAGAGCTAGTAGCTTATGCAATATCAAGACATTATCACTATTGAACCGGGCAAGCGTGGCGGCAAGCCCT
>JBARUP010000583.1:0-7256 GCA_049645805.1 Nodosilinea sp. | reverse complement strand
GTTGGAACAGCAGATTAAGTAGGCGGTTCGCCTAGCTTGATTTTGCCACTAGAGGGTACCCTCGCCATAGACCAAGGCTGGTACTAGGGCTGCTGCCAGCTCACCATGCAGGCGATGGCTGGCTTTGTAAGCCACAATGTGGGCGACTGGCAGCCCGCCCAACAGACTCAAATCACCAATTAGATCCAGCATTTTATGACGCGCTGGCTCGTTGTCAAACCGCAGTGGTGGGTTAAGCCAGCCCTGGTCGCTACACACCAGAGCATTGTCTAAGCTGCCGCCCTGAATCAGACCGCTGGCACGGAGCTGGTCAACCTGATGGGCTAAGCCAAAGGTGCGGGCCGGGGCAAGATTGACAGCAAAGCCTTCAGGGCCAAAGGGGTTGACGTCGTAGGCCCAGCTAAACCACTGATTGCCAATGGCAGATACCTCAAAGTCAATACCGTAGGTAAACCTGAGGGAGGGAGCTGGAAAGGCCGCGACGAAAGCATCGTCGTGGGTAACTGTCACCGGCTGGCACAAGCGGGCTACAGACCGAGTCTGAGACTGCTTGTGCCGCCCGGCCTGACGCAGCGCCTCAACCCAGCCCAGCGCCGACCCATCGAGCAGAGGTACTTCTGAACCCGTAACTTCAATGCGGACATTGTCTATACCAAGACCGGCTAGGGCCGCCAGCAAGTGCTCAACGGTGCGTACCGCAGCCTCACCCTGGCGCAGCTCTGTAGACAGCATTGTGGAGTTTACCGCCGCTAAGGTCGCGGGGATGGTAGGGTACTCTGGCAGGTCAGTGCGGACAAAATAGCGCCCCTGACCAGGGTCAGCGGGATGCAGACTGACGGTGGTGCTAGCGCCAGAGTGCAGCCCGACACCCCGACGCTCCACAACGCGAGCAAGAGTAGTCTGGGCCTGGGTATAGCCCCAGTTGTCGGTCTCAGTTTCTAAACCGAGGTAGGCCGTGCTAGTTTGAGCCATTAGAAACGCTCCCCAAAACCAAAGTGAATGCGTCCCTGCCCCTGGTTGTTGAAGCCGTAGTCAACCCGCAGAGGACCCAGCGGAGTCGAGAGCCGCACACCGGCTCCGTAGCCGATGCCGCTACCGGGTTTACCCCGCGACGGACCAGGGGCACCCGGCACAGCGTTGCCGCTGCCGAGATCGCTACCCACGTCAACGAACAGCGCCCCGCCTAAGAACGAAAACAGCGGGAACCGATACTCGGCTGTTACCTGAGCGTAGCTGCGACCGCTGCCCACTTCGCCTTCGTCGTAGCCACGAATGGAGTTAGTGCCGCCTAGGGCAAAGGCCTCGTAGGGGGGAACATCGCCGACGATAGTACCCAGCTGAAAATTGAGAGCCAGCGCCTGAGGGCCTTCAGAGAAGTTCAGCAAGCTGAGGGGAATGTAGTAGCTGTAGCTGCCCCGCAGGCGGTTCATGAAGATGCTGCCTCGACCCAGCGGTACCGACTGCTCGGTATTGAGCCGCAGAATGCTGCCGCTGGTGGGGTTAAAGGCGTCGTTGCGGCGATCGAGCGTGGCGCTGATAGGGAAGGTCCACAGGTCGTCTATCCCGCCACTGCTGACAGTTAAGGGATTGCCGGCAGAGTCTACGGCGTTGACTCTGCCCCCCTGGTCGCGCGCCGACACGTTCTGAATTAGGGTACCTACGGCAACCGTCAGACCATTGCCAAGGGGACGACTAAAGGTGATACCAGTACCGAGACGACGAATCCGAACCTGATCACCATTGAGCAAGTTAATCGGGGTTGGGCCATCCTCAAAGTTGAGGTTATTGGACGAGCGAGCAAAGGCGGTGGCGGTATAGGAGGTGCGAAAGGGGTCGCCAGCAATCCAGGGATCGGTGAAAGATATATCAAACAGGATGTCTCGGGTGCTGAGCTGAGCCTCAGCAGCAAACTTCTGGTTGTTGCCGCCAAAGTTATCCTGACGAAAGCTGACCGTGCCGAACAGGTCGCCGGTAAAGTTAAAGCCCAAGCCCGCCGCGACCGAGCCAGTGTTTCGTTCTGACACGTTAACAATCACGTTGACCTTACGAGGATCGTCCTCAGCTGGCTCCAGCCCTGGCACTACGTCCTCAAAAATTCCTAACCCGAACACCCGCTGAAAATCTTCCTCAATCTGGCTCTGGTTGAACACGTCGCCGGGCTCGGTTCCGAACTCACGGGTAATGATGAAAGGCCGAGTTCTCCCCTGCACAATGTTGCCATCGTCATCAACCGACTGACCCAGGTCGTTGATGTAGCGCACTTCAATGCTCTCAATCACACCTTCGGCCACTTCCAGAGTCACCACTCCATCAGGCGAAACCTGAGGTGCCGCGACAACCTGGGCAATGACGTAGCCCTCGTCTTGGTACCACTGATTGAGTTCCAGAATGCCCTCTTGGAAATCAATCAAGTTGATAATTTCACCCTTTTGGTCATCAAAGATATCGTCGATTACGGCTTGGGGCAGTACCTCATTGCCCTCCACTCGTACATCGGTCAGCACCGGGTTGGGCTGCACCAGGAAGGTTACTCGTACTCCTAAATCAGTATCTTCAGGGCGAGCATCGACATCGGCAAAGAAGCCGGTAGCAAAAATGCTGTTGATATCCTGCTGAAGCTGGGTACGAGTAGTTGTGCGGCCAGCCTGGGTCTCAATAACGCTGTAGATCAGGTTCTCTAAAGAGGCATCGAGGTCTCCCTGGGTAGGCTGGACATCTACCTCAGCAACTAGCACCCTAGGTTCAGCTTCGGCTTCTTCAACGGGAGTCTCTGAAGATTCCTCTACTGATTCATCGGATTCGTCTGATTCCTCAACGGTTTCGTCAGCGGGTTCTACGGCTTCCGGGGGGATGGTTTGTTGCTGCTGGTTTCGGCGCTCCACCGCCCCTTCCAAGATGCGCTGGGCTTCTTCGGGCGTAATCTCGCGCTGGGTACTGGGGGTCTGCGCCAGCTGAGTCTGAAACTCAAGGCTTGGTTCGGCGGCAGGCTGTTGGTCAGCCGAGATGGTGGTATTGTCCTCAACGGCTTGGCCACTGGGCCGGTAGTCATCAATAGCGCTTTGAACACCGTCGGCCACTGGACTGAACTCGGGGACAGCCTGCGTCACACCAGAATTTAGGCTAGGGGTAGGCCCACCAACTTCCGGAGCAAAGTCAGGCTTTGGGAGCACTAGAGATGAGGCCCCATTACTGTAGGCTTCAGTAGTCTGACTGGATTCAGAGGACTCTGGGTGTAGCTCTGAGTCGTTTGGATTAGCTCGAGCAGGAGCCGCTAGCCCTACCAGCCCAGAGGTTGCCAGAACCGCTGATAAATAAAGAGATACCCGCATCTAAAACACACCTAATAAACACGTCCACACACCAATCAAAAGCCCATCCCCCAGGCTTTAAGCCAGGGGAAATAGCCCTGGGGCGGGCCGCTGCCCCCGCAATCGGACAAATTCTACCGCATCGGTGGTGCTAGTTTTTGGTTGATTGTGCCAGCACACGCTCTAGCACACGTTCGTAGGCCGCCTCTACCTGCCCTAGATCCTGACGAAAGCGATCTTTGTCGAGCACCCGCTGAGTTTCATCATCGGTAGTTTGATCCCACAAACGGCAGGTGTCGGGGCTGATTTCGTCGCCAAGGATGATCTGCTGCTGACCGTCAAGACCAAACTCCAGCTTGAAATCGACCAGAGTAATGGCGCAGCCCCCAAAAAACTCGGTCAGGAGCTGGTTGATTCTTAAGGCAAGACGGTGCAGGGTTGCTATCTGTTCCTCGCTGGCTAGAGCCATGGCGCGGATGCGATCGCCCGTCAGCAGCGGATCGCCTAGCTCGTCATTTTTATAGTAGAACTCCACTAGCGGTGGCTCTAAAATCTGGCCCAGAGGTAGGCCAGTCTGGCGGCAAAGACTGCCAGCCGCTAGGTTTCTAACTACAACTTCGAGGGAAATGATTTTAAGGGCTTTGACCCGCATAGTGCGATCGCCCGTAGTTTCAAGCCAGTGAGTGTCAATGCCCCCCGCCGCTAGTCGCTGAAACAAACAGGTGGAAATAGCGCAGTTGATCGCCCCTTTGCCCACAATCTGACCCCGTTTTTGGGCGTTGAAGGCGGTGGCATCGTCTTTGAAATAAGTGAGCAGTACCGCCGGATCGTCGGTGGCGTAGACGATTTTAGCTTTGCCTTCGTAGAGCTTTTCGCCAAAAGTGTCGCTGGGGGATGTGCCGGAAGACATGGTCGTATGACGGTAGCGGGGACATTTTGCGGGGACATTTTATAGTAGCCCCACGGTTGACCTGTGGCACCTCAGCTTCTCCCGGTTTGCGCCCTGGCACACCCTCGGGTTTCCCGTTGCGCTGTACCCTGGTTTAAGGCAACTGCCAACCATCACAAACTGTCATCATCCCACAACGCCCCATGGCCACCATCAACGATAACTACCTCAAGCTCAAAGCGGGCTACCTGTTCCCCGAAATTGGCCGCCGGGTAACGGCCTTTGCCGAGGCTAACCCAGATGCGCCGATTATCAAGCTGGGCATTGGCGATGTGACCGAACCCCTGCCCGAGGCCTGCCGCACCGCCATGGTCAAGGCAGTGGAGGATATGGGTAACGGCGATACGTTCAAAGGCTACGGCCCCGAGCAGGGCTACCTGTGGCTGCGCGAAAAAGTTGCCCAGCATGATTTCCAGTCGCGGGGCTGCGACATCGACGCTAGCGAGATCTTTATTTCTGACGGTTCTAAGTGCGACTGCGGCAATATTTTAGATATCTTTGGCAGCGATAACTCCATCGCCGTCACCGATCCGGTCTACCCCGTGTACGTCGATACCAACGTCATGGCAGGCCACACCGGCCCCGCCAATGAAAACGGCGAGTACGGCGGCCTCACCTATCTGCCAATCAGCGCCGAAAATGCTTTCACCGCTAGCATCCCCAGCAAAAAGGTAGACCTAATCTATCTGTGCTTTCCCAACAACCCCACCGGGGCGGTAGCTAGCAAGGAGCACCTGCAGGCCTGGGTTCACTACGCCCGCGCCCACAGCTCGATTATTCTGTTTGACGCTGCCTACGAATCCTTCATTACCGACCCGGCTATACCCCACTCTATTTATGAAATTGAGGGAGCGCGGGAGTGCGCCATTGTGTTTCGATCGTTCTCTAAAAACGCGGGCTTTACAGGCACCCGTTGCGCCCTGACTGTCGTGCCCAAAACCCTAATGGGTAAGGCGGCTGACGGCAGCGAGGTAGCTCTCCACGGCCTGTGGAATCGTCGCCAAGCCACCAAATTCAACGGCGTATCTTACATTGTGCAGCGCGGGGCCGAGGCAGTTTACTCCCCCGAGGGTCAGGCTCAAACCAAAGCCCTAGTTAACTTTTACATGGAGAACGCCCGCATCATTCGCGAGCAGCTTACCGCAGCAGGCATTACCGTCTACGGCGGCGTCAACGCCCCCTACGTGTGGGCTAAAACTCCTAACGACCTGACTAGCTGGGACTTTTTCGACAAGCTGCTGCACAGCTGCCACGTGGTCGGTACTCCTGGCTCGGGCTTTGGGGCGGCAGGCGAAGGCTACTTCCGCATCTCGGCGTTCAACAGCCGCGACAACGTCAATGAAGCCATGCGCCGCGTTACCGAGAAGTTTAGCGGGTAGAGCAGCATAACCACTCGGGAAGCGCACGCTAAACCACGCCCTTGTCTGTTGACGTCAACCGCTGCAAGATGATGCGAACTGTCGAGTGTGAGCAAGAACGCCACGGAGAACAGATTCTAGCGATCTTAAATGATGCCATTCTCAATTCTACAGCGCTCTACGACTACAAGCCTCGAACCCCTAACATGATGATTGAGTGGTTCAACGCTAAGCCAAAGGGAAACTTTCCCGTGATTGGAATTGAGAATGAGTCCGGCGACCTGATGGGCTTTGGCAGCTACGGTACCTTCAGGACGTGGCCAGCCTGCAAGTATTCGGTCGAGCACTCAGTTTACGTCGACGCTCGTTTTCGCGGCCAGGGGCTCGGGAAACGTCTGCTGCAGGAGCTCGTCGCCACCGCACAGGAGCAAAATTACCAGATTCTCGTAGCCGGTATTGACGCTGCCAACTCAGGGAGTATTCACCTTCACGAGGGTTTAGGCTTTGCTCACTGTGGCACTATTCGACAAGCTGGCTTCAAGTTTGGTCGATGGCTAGATCTGTCCTTCTACGAGCTACTGCTGCCTACGCCGATTGATCCCACTGATGGCTGAGGGTGGATACTATATCGTTTAGATCTACTCCTACATTTCTAGTGCGAACCACTAAAGAAGACTTGCTATGTTAACCATCGCGCTGCCCAAAGGCGGCATGCTCAAAGACAGCATTCGTCTGCTCCAGGCCGTAGGCCTTGACTTTAGCCTGTTCCAAGACAGCGCTAACCGCCAGCTGCAAATTACTGAACCCACAGGTCAGGCCAAAGGGCTGCTGGTGCGGGCTCAGGACGTGCCGGTGTACGTAGAGTACGGTCAGGCCCAGCTAGGCATGGTAGGCTACGACGTGCTGCGCGAGAAAAAACCCGCCGTGGCCCACCTAGCCGACCTTGGATTTGGCGGCTGTCGCCTATCGGTGGCGGTGAAGACCAGCAGCCCCTATCGCTCGGCGCTGGATCTACCTGCTCACAGCCGGGTAGCTTCTAAGTATGTGAACTGCGCCCGCGACTACTTTGAGGGCCTAGATTTGCCGGTGGAGATTGTGCCCCTCTATGGATCGGTTGAGCTAGGACCGATTACGGGCATGTCAGAAGCGATCGTTGACCTAGTTTCGACGGGCAAAACCCTGAAAGAAAATAATCTGATGGAACTTGAAGTGTTGTACCGCAGCACTGCCCGGCTGATCGCCCATCCCCTCAGCTACCGAGTTAACCCCTACGGACTGAAGGAGCTAATCGATCGCCTGCGAGACCAAGCCAAGGCCGTTACGGTGTAGTTATCTATAAAATCTGGTAACTGGAGAGATTGTTTGACTTCACCGCAGGTAAAGCCAGAGCTAACCTTCTGGCAGCTCTGGAATATGAGCATTGGCTTCTTCGGCATTCAGTTTGGCTGGGGATTGCAGATGGCCAACACCAGCGCCATTTTCGAGCGCCTGGGGGCTGATGCAGATCAAATTCCTATCCTGTGGCTGGCGGCCCCTCTCACCGGGCTGATTGTACAACCCATCATCGGCAACCTCAGCGACAACACCTGGGGACCTTTGGGCCGTCGCCGCCCTTACTTTCTAGTTGGAGCCATCTTGGGC
>JBARUP010000582.1:0-2561 GCA_049645805.1 Nodosilinea sp. | reverse complement strand
GCCGCGATCTGTGGGAAATCCTCGATGGTCTTACCACCGAAATTAATCAAACCCTCGATCGCCCTCTCCAATGGGTATACGTGCGTGGTCACTCCGGCGATGTTGGCAATGAGCGCTGCGACACCATTGCCCGCGCCTTTGCGGCCAATCGCTCGATCTCCTTAACAACGGCCCTGCTGCCCTAGTCCAGAAGCAAGCTGCGCCTCGATCGCTGAAGGATAGTGGCTTGTCGATAGGATAAAAAGAACTCGACGATTTGCATGCTCTTTCCATGTGCGTCGACTGTCTATCTATATATAATGTGCTGTCTCCAGCGAGGAATACCGTGCTGCTGTCCAAAGGGTTTGAAATTGAGATGTACACCGGCACTCCCGCTGGGGAAATCGTCGGCCTCTCCGATCGCATTGTCGCTGACCTCAACGGCTTCGTCCGCGAGCCCGACAGTCGCAACGTGGAGTACACTACCCCTCCCCTCTGTCAGTACGAAAAACTGCTGTGTGAGCTAGTGCGCCCCCGCCATAAGCTGCGCCGCTACCTGAAGGGATTGGGCGACTACACGCTAGTACCTGGCAGCACTCTGGCGCTGGGGCCGACCGATCGTTTTCATCGCTCTGACCCCAGCAACCCTTACCACAGCTACATTGAACAGACCTACGGCACTACTGTCGTTACCGCCAGTGTCCACATCAACATCGGTATCTCAGATCCCGACGTCCTGATGCGAGCCTGTCGTTTGGTGCGTGTAGAAGCGCCTCTGTATTTAGCCCTCACCGCCTCGTCGCCGTTTCTAGGTGGCCAAGCCACTGGTTCCCACTCCAGTCGCTGGCAAGTCTTCCCCAAAACTCCCGCTCTGGTACCCCTGTTCACGAGTCACGCCCACCATATTGATTGGATGGAGGCCCAGCTAGCAGCGGGCACGATGCAAAACGTGCGCCATCTCTGGTCGGCGGTACGGCCCAACGGCGATCGCCGACCCTACAACCTCAATCGGCTAGAGCTGCGCATCTGCGATCTCATTAGTGATCCAGTGGCGCTGCTAGCGGTAAGCGCACTGCTAGAGGCAAGACTGATTCAGCTCATTCAAGGTCCTGATCTGGATCCGCTAAAGCTGAGCGACTTCCCTATGGCAAGCCGCAATGACGATCTGGTAGCTCTTACCGACGCCAACGAGGCGGCGGCAGCCAAACTTAGCCTTGACGCCGAACTTCACCACTGGCAGGACGGTCGTCCTATTCTTGCCCGGCAGTGGGTGCAGCAGCTCTATGACGAGGTATGGCCAATCGCTAAAGCAAACGGCATTAGCTGCTTTCTTAGCCCATTGAAGAAAATTTTGCGGGAGGGTAACGAGGCCCAGCGCTGGCTGCGTCAGCACGAGGCTGGTCAGTCAGTGCCTCAGGTCGTGCAGGGCGCGATCGCTGAGGTTGCCACTGCTGAAGCCACCCTGGCCCACGATCTCTGTGAACCCTGCGCCGCCTAAACGTACAGTGCACGAGCTGACAGTAAGCCATTACTTGTAGGTTCGATCAGGAAAACTTCTCTAGCAACACCAGATTCCTGTGCTGTGAGGCAATCTTTAGCCAGCGTAAAACTACCGAAAGAAGTATTAATAAAATCTATATCCCCTAGACATTCTCTCCCTTGCGGTGGATCAACCCTTATTTTTCCCCTTAAGCTCTCTTTTTTTGTTGTAGTCTAGCCCTGGTTCTATGCCCGTTATCGTCCTGGTCAATCCTCAAATCCCCCCCAACACGGGCAATATAGCCCGCACCTGCGCTGCTACAACAACGCCGCTGCACCTGGTGGCTCCCCTTGGGTTTGACCTCAGCGATCGCGCGCTTAAGCGAGCTGGTCTAGACTATTGGCCCCAGGTCGACCTTACTCTGCACCCCAGCTGGGGAACTTTTCACGCTCAGCAGAGTCTTCAGAAAGGGCGAACCATAGGGTTTAGTACCTCTGGGCGATGTAGCTATACAGATTTAGTCTACCGGCCCGATGACTGGCTTCTCTTCGGCAGCGAAACTGAGGGATTGCCGAAGGAAGTGCTGGCAAGCTGCGATGAGACCGCCTTCATTCCCATGGACCGCAGCGTCGTCCGCAGTCTCAACTTGTCGGTGAGTGCTGCTGTAGCCCTATTTGAGGCTTTACGACAGCTCCAGTAATCCTCCCCGATTAGGTGCCTGACTGAGGGAGTCTATGGCTTGTCTCCCGCTGTTGGTGATTAGTAGTGGTTGCGAGTGGTTGCGGTCTAAACCCTCTAGAGCTGATCGAGCTAAAGTCAGGGGCAAGGCTCAAAGTCACGCTGCCTCCTGGGCTACAGGCGTCAATAGCTATAAAGCAATCGAACCGCCTTGGTTGAGTGCCTAGCACAGCGCGGTTTAAGACAAGCCTAAAAGCAGGACTTTTCAAGGTTTGCCTGCGCCAAGTCTCGGTTTGACCAGCTGTATGCCCTAAAGAACTGCTCTAAAAAACAAGCGGTTGCAGAGGATACAAATACAAGGTAATCCAGATAAGAAATTCATATGATCTTCCTCAATGATCTCTGGGGGGACATGGTCCTTAGG
>JBARUP010000581.1:0-2193 GCA_049645805.1 Nodosilinea sp. | reverse complement strand
AATATCCTGCTCGTAGCCGGGAGTAATTAACTTGCCGTTGCGCACGATAAACACATTCATACCTGAGGCTTCGCTAACCTTACCCTGGGAGTTCATCAAAATCGATTCATCAAAGCCCGACTCCACTGCCTCGGTTTTAGCTAGCGATGAGGTGATGTACGCGCCGCTAATTTTGCCGCGCAGGGGCAGGCTGCGATCTTCTTGGCGGTACCAGGAGCTGATTCGGCAGGTGACACCGTCGGGTGACAGGTAGTCGCCCAGCTCTAAACCGTAGACAAAGAAGTTTTTCTCGACATTGTGCAGCCGAGGCGAAATGCCCAGGTCTGACGTGTACACAAAGGGCCGAATGTAGAAGGACTTATCGGGGCTATTCTTGCGCACAAAGTCTTCGATAACGGCCTGAATTTTATCGGCGGGCAGGTCGTAGTTGAGCAGCCGAGCGCTGGTGCTGAGCCGTTGGCAGTGGCGATCGAGCCGAAACAACAGAACGCGGTTGCCGCCCGCTGGGTCAGGAATGCCCCGCAGCCCGCCGAAAGCCCCGGTGCCGTAGTGCAGGGCGTGGGTGGCAATTGAGATCTTAGCGTCGCTGAAGTCGCAAAATTGGCCTTCGAAGTAGGCGACGGGCAAAAAGTTGTGCATGGCTACGGCTGGGCAAAGGTCGGCATTCTACCAGGATAGATCGAATAGACGGCCTTATTAGCTGACCAGACCCCAACTTAGCAGAGGGTGATAGATCCTTGGCAAAGCTAGACCCGCCGATGCGTCTACTCATCCATATGTCCTTACCAGGCGGCAGGGCGAAAAGCGCTATCGTTGGCGATCTCAACAGTTTCGCCACTCTGCTGAATCACAAAAAGACCGCGCTGGTAGGCATAGCGATCTATGCCAGCATCAACCTCGATACCGGCAACCGCCCCGTACAAACGATAGCCGCTGTAGTGGGGAAAGGACTGTTTGAAGCGACCTAGTTTTTCTAAAAAGTAGTCTACGTCTTGTTTAGACAGTCTGGACTTGACCTCAATGGCAACTGTCTCATCACCGTCGATGGCAAAAATATCGATTTCCATCTGGGCTCCAGCGCGTTTAGACTTCATGCGCCGATAAATCTCCTGCACATTGATGCCTCGACTTTGAAAAAGTCGCACCACCGCCGGCTCCACTAGATTTTCAACAAATTGCCCCCAGCGCGTCGTTAGCCCGGCTACCTCTCGGCTGGTGTTGGCGGCAATCTGCTCCAAACGTTCCAGGCGGCGATCGGCTTCTACGGCCCGGCGATCGGCTTCTGCTTTAGATTCCCGAAACAGGCGATCGGCCTCAACCTGAGATTCTCGAAACAGATCGTAAATGTCCTGGATGGTAACCGGCTCGGCCATGCTGCTTTGCGAATCAGGGACATATCTATTATGCCCACCACTTCAAGATTTCAGCCTGCTTCCCTAAGTAGAGGCATAGCGATAAGCTGGCGGTAGTGTCTTCAGGTTAATGGGTATGCGCAACGTTAGTCTCATTGCGTTGGGTTTGGCTTTTGGGCTAGGGTTCTCGCTTAGCCATATCATGCCCCAGCGCTCGGCAACGGCTCAGGTCACAACCCCTGCCGGACTCGTAATTAAGCCCAGCCCCTACAGCGTTGAAGAAACAGAGAGTCGCTTCATTCAAACTCTTGAATCTCAAGGGCTGAACGTCTTTGCCACGATCGATCATGCACAGAACGCGGTAGGTGCTGGTCTAGAACTACCGCCTACGCGTGTCGTCATTTTTGGCAACCCCAAGGCAGGCACGCCGCTGATGCAGTGTCAGCAAAGTATCGGTATTGACCTGCCGCAGAAGCTGCTGATTTTTCAAGATGAGCAGGGCGTACAGATCGCCTACAACGATCCGCGCTACTTAGGCGGGCGACACCGCTTAGACGGCTGCGGCGCACAGGTGATTGCCAATGTGGCAGAGGCGCTAAACGGGCTGACTGAACAGGCGATCGCACCCTAGAGTAGTAAAACCTCAAACGTGGTGAGGATAAAATCTTGGCCTCAAAACTGGAATGCTTTAGCCGAATAGCATCTCTCACCTACGTTAACAAGCGGCCTGACGAGGGTCGCAAACCTACCTTCAAGCGCCAGAGAATTTTAGGCAGTCTTACCTACCTAGTTGAGATTGACAAAATCAGCCGTAAACGAGGTCTAGGACCTTATTTACGGC
>JBARUP010000580.1:0-13950 GCA_049645805.1 Nodosilinea sp. | reverse complement strand
TTGGTGATGGCTAATCCCAGTCCGTTGCCCGAAGAGCGGGTTGTAAAGAATGGCTGAGTTAGCTTGGGCAGCAGCTCGGGCGCAATCGGCTCGCCGTCATTGTGAACGCCGATCACAACTTGGCCAGCTGCAGGAGGTCGCACTATCCAGGTGATAGCTCCAGTGGCAGGGCAGGCCTCGCGGGCATTACTAACTAGGTTGATAAAGACTTGTTTGAGCTGATCGCGATCGCCTCTGATATTAACGGCGTAGGGCAGGGTTTTCAGAGTGAGCGGGTGCTGACGATTATCTTCATCCTGGTCTAGGGTGTTGGCTAGATGCTGCACCAGACCGTTGATTTCGATCGACTCCAGCACCAGCGTCGGATCCCGAGAATACATCAGAATACTGTTCAGCAGCTTTTGCAGTCGCTCAGACTCTTCTAGAGCTAGGCTGAGGCGACTTTGAAAGCGCGGGGGGAGATCAAGCGAGCGAAAGGCATTGAGTCCTAGCACCACTGTAGTCAGCGGACTGCGCACCTCGTGGACAATCATGGCGGCTAGCTCACCGATTTCGGCTAAACGAGCCCGAGCGGCTTCGGAGGCTTTGCGATCTTGAATATCTCGAACCAGGGCTAGTCCGTAGCGATCGCCGTTCAGCTCCAACAGTCCTAAGCGCATCTCCACCAAAAAGCCGGTGCCGTCTTTACGCTGGTTCCAGCCCTCTACAGTCTGAGGTACTCCCGGTTTAAGCTGCTGCCAAATGGCCTTGAAATCGGCATCGCTGTAGGCGGGCTGAATGTCGCTAACCGATAGGTGCAGTAGCTCAGCACGGGTATAGCCCAGGCTGTCGCAGGCATTTTGGTTGACATCCCGGACGCTGCCGGCGGCATCAATAACAAAAAAGGCGTCTACCGCCTGCTCGACCAGAGTGCGAAATCGAGTTTCGCTTTGCTTGCGGGTGGCTACAGCAGTAGTAATCTGGCCAAACATCTGGTCAAATGCTGCGATCACATCTCCCAGCTCGTCGGCACGAGCATAGGGCAACGACGCAAAGGTTGGGGTATAGGTGTCATCATCTTCACCAATGGCCACGCCCGCCGTAATCAGGTCCTGCCGCAGCAGCATAATGGGCTTGATCACCAGTCGCCTGAGCACAACCAGAGTCGCCCCGGTAACAAATACTGAGATAATGATAACCAACCCAACGATGCGGCCAATGAAGGCAAAAAACTCCCGCTGCACGCCACTGGCATCGTGGCGCACGACTAGCACGTAGCGATCGCGGAGGGGAGGCATATCCCAAGGGGTGTCGTAGCGATGCTGACGCCGGTAGTAGCGATCGGGCGTCCATCCTTGTTCACTCTCTGTAAGAGTTAGCTGGGGAGCTTCGCCAAAGCTGCCGACCCGGACGCCGCTCAGATCGTAAATAGCTCCGCCTAGGATGACTTGATTAGTTTGCAGTCCTTGGAGATAATCGATTAGCATCTCGTCTTTGAGGTTGGCCAGCGTAGTAGCGTCAAGCAGACCGAGAGCCTGGGCTGTAGACAGCGATCGCAGGTAGTTTAAAAGCTCTCGTTCACGCCGCATCACCGAGGGGACTAGGATCACTGCCTCGATCACAACAATGCTTAGAAATACCCAGTAGGCAATGCGCTTGGAGAGCCTAGCCGCTAAAAATTCGCCCATAGATTGCAGCTTCGGCCTTAGCTCAACCATTCTAAATATGGCTCTACTAGAGATCTTTTTTGATTTTTTGAGCACAATGCTAGCATTCGTGACAATGCATCTTGTGCAGCATTGGCCGTCATAATCGATGATCGCATCCTGAGAGACAGATACCCATGGGTCCCTCTGACCATCTACCTAATTCTTCTGCTCCCCAGCCCGACCCTCCGTCGGCTGAGGTCGTTCTGCGAGTTCTAGGCCACGACCTGGAGGCGCTGCGTCATCAAGTTACAGGTTACCTATCCAGCGATATCGCCCGGCTTCAGGCCAGAAAGCAGCGCCTTATGGCCGACGTTGAGGCTTTAGAGGGCGACTATGAGGCGCTTCAGAGACAGCACCAGCAGCTCCAGAGCACCTATGCTGAAGGCCTCTCTCAGCAGCAGACTATCCAGCAGCAAGCCTGGGCTAAACGCCTGGCTGTAGCCCTAGCCACTCATCTCCAGGGGCAGTTAGAGACTGCGTTGGCTAAGGCCCATTCTAGTATCCTACAGACGTCTTCCCACTTAGATGCTGTTTCCCCTTCAGCAACGGCCATCCAAAGCCTAGCTGCCCTAGATACCACGCTTCAAGGTACTCTAACTTCTCTACAGCAGGATTTGACTAGCTACCACAGCAGTCTCTCTCAGCAGATTAACCGTATGCAGAGCGTAGAGCAGCAGGGAGAAGCTATTCTAGAAGCCCTCGTAGCGCGGCTTAGCCAGCAGTTGCAGGGACAGATGACGCCACCTCCAGTCCGACGCAGCTCCACTCCCCCCCGGAATGGTCTACCGGGGGCGACCTTACCGCTGAGTCCCGACCGCACCCAATCTCCAGGGATAGAAGCACCTGCGGCCAGAGATAGTCTGTCTGTATCGCCTACTACCACTCCCCGAGCGACTCAGGCTCGACCCCAGCTAGAGGTTAAACCGTCGTCCTCAGGAGATGTCATTTTAGGGACAGGCAATCCATCCCAAAACCAGCTTCAGGTAGGGCTGCTGATGGTAGTGCTGTCCACTCTGGCCCTGTCGATTCACAACGTCATCGTGGGCATTATTGGCTACGGTGGCCAAATCTTGGGTCGCATCCCCGTTGAAGCCGTGCTGCCGCTAACTATTCCCAACTCGCTGCTGCTGCTGTGGCTGCGCATGGTGGTAGTGGTGCCTTTGCTAGCCCTGGCAGCACCGCGCCTTTACCCACGGGTGGGCAGTGACCTGCGGCAGCTTTTGCAAAGCTCTGATCGACGCCCCCTGGCCCAGGTAGTGGCTAGCGGCGGCTTTTTGTTCTTGTCGCAGGTGCTAATTTACAAGGCTATCGCCGATGTGGGGCCCGGAGTAGCGGTAACGCTGCTGTTCATGTACCCCCTAATTACGGTGCCCTTAGCCTGGTTTCTGTTTGGCGATCGCCCTACGCCCCTGAGGCTAGTCGTGATGTTTGCCATCAGCATGGGCATTGTGTTTACCGCTCTGCCCCGCATTTATCAAGACATTACCGGCAGCAGCGTATCGCTTTGGGGGGTAGGCGCGGCGCTGCTAGCCAGCATTGCCTTTGCGCTATTTCTAGTCGCTATGCAGCTAAGCTTTAAGCGTCTGCATCCGGTACCGGTCAGTCTGCTCCAGTTTTCGACTATCTTTATTCTCACTAGTCTAATCTTGGTCGTTGGTACATTTTTTGGGCTTGAGCCCAGCCAGCCCAGCCAGCCCCTACAGCTCTACATCGGAGCCGGTCTGCTGGGGCTGTTAACGCTGCTGGGATACCTATTCAACAACTACGGCGTCAAACTGCTGGGAGCCTCCCAAGCCTCAATTGTGGCGGCTAGTGGGCCAGTTGCAACCGCGCTGCTGGCCTACTTCATCACGCCAGGGGAGAAGTCAACGCTGCTATTCATTCAGTGGATGGGAGTGATATTGGTCACCCTTGGGGTAATTTCGCTCAGTCTAGAGCGGTTGACCAGCCAGCGACGGCAGGCCAAGCAGCGTAGCGCTGTACCAGCTAACACAGGCCAGTGGCACTAGGCCCTGGCCTGTGTTAGCGCCCTGAGTGATTTTGGGAAAGCCCCATACAAAAACGGAGAGAGAGGGATTCGAACCCTCGTTAGAGTCACCCCTAAACAGCATTTCCAGTGCTGCGCCTTCAACCGCTCGGCCATCTCTCCAAAAAGCGGTTCATCACCGCTGAGAGGCTATCGTAGCAAACAATGGGATTAGATAACAGAGTCAGGAGAGGATTCTGAGGCTAATGGAGTCTATATTGTCGGGGGGAGATTTTTCGTGCGACCATAGTAAAGGTACCTAGAGCGGCGGTAGTCAAAAACTGCCCAAAGAGGTAGTTATCCTCTCTACCACTGCCAAGTTCCCTACAGCGCTCTAAGCCCATGACTTGCACCTACACCGTCACGATTCACCATCGCCAGACCGGTCGCATCTACACCGTAGAGGTGCCCGAAGACCGCTACATTCTTCAGTTTGCTGAAAGCCAAGGGGTAGAGCTGCCCTTTGCCTGCCGCAACGGAGCCTGCACCACCTGCGCCGTACGCCTGCTCGAGGGCGCAGTTGACCAACCGGAGGCTATGGGGCTTTCGCCCGGCTTACGCCGCCAGGGCTACGCTCTGCTATGCGTTAGCTGCCCCCGCAGCAACCTCCAGGCCGAGACTCAAGACGAAGACGAAGTGTACGAGCTTCAGTTTGGTCGATATTTTGGCAAGGGCAAAGTTCGCACCAGACTACCCCTAGATGACGAATAACGGCCCTGCCAGTCTTGCTTTGTCACCTGCTACACCTTCTCCCCGTCACCTATGCACCCTCCTGAATCTGATCTACAGCGGTGGCTCGACAGCGCTACCGAAGCAGCCCTAGCCGCCGGAGCCGTGCTTCAGCATCACTGGGGCAACCTCAGCAGCATCGACGAAAAGGGGCCGGGCGATTTGGTCACCGAGGCCGATAGAGGAGCCGAGGCGGCGGTAATGGCCGTGCTGGAGCGGCATCTGCCCGCCGATCACGGCATTCTAGCCGAAGAGTCTGGGGTGATTAGGGGTCGCGAAGCAAGTCTGCTGTGGGCGATTGACCCCCTTGATGGCACAACTAACTACACTCACCAGTACCCGGTTTGTGCAGTCTCTATCGGGCTACTGGCTGAGGGAGAGCCGGTGCTAGGCGTTGTTTACAATCCCATCCGTCAGGAATTGTTTCGCGCGGCGGCTGGATTAGGAGCGACCCTCAACCGCCGATCTATTCATGTCTCAACGACTGAGCATCTGGCCCAGAGCCTGCTGGTGACTGGGTTTGCCTACGATCGCCGCGAGACCCCTGACAACAACTACGCCGAATTTTGCCACTTTACCCACCTCACTCAAGGCGTGCGCCGAGGCGGAGCCGCCGCTCTTGATCTAGCTTACGTAGCCTGTGGACGACTCGACGGCTACTGGGAGCGAGGGCTGTCTCCTTGGGATGTTGCAGCAGGTGCGGCTCTCGTGAGAGAGGCGGGTGGCAACGTTACCGCTTACGATGGCACCCCTGTAGACCTAATGGCCGGTCGCCTGCTGGCTACTAACGGTCATCTTCACCAGGTCATGAGCCAAACCCTAGGTCAGATTAAACCTCTAGCGCTGCCGCCGCTAACTTAGGCTACAGAATTCCAAACTGCTGGTTTGGCTCAACCTCTGCTAGTGAAAACGGCTGTGGCTGGTTAAACTGAGGTTGACTGGGTAGAGTAAAGAGTACTTAACTCGTCATAGCATTACCCCAAGCCGTCCTTCCGGTAGGTGACCATGAAACCAGATCAAGGGCTGTTTCAAGCTGATTTTGACGACCACCACGCGGTGCTGGGAGTGCCCGTTAACGCCGACCCTAAGTCCGTGCGTAAGCGTTACCTAACCATTGCCCGCAGGCTCCACCCCGATAGTTTATCGGGGACTTCTGTCGCCTTGGCACAGCAGGCTAGCGAGATTCTCTCCAAGCTGGTTAATCCCGCTTACGAAACTCTAAGTCAGGAGAAATCGAGCACTGAGCACGCGCTGATCCTGAAACTCAAGGGTCAAACGCTACGCCGAGGGGGAGTGGCTCCAGCAGTATCCTCAAGCGCAGCCGGAGATCTACTCAAAGCTCCTCACCTTGACGCCGCCTATCGCCAGGCAGTCAGCGGTCTAGCCGCACAGCAGTTTGACCAACTAGAGACAGTCTCTGACGCTATAGGAACTCTAAGCGAGCTAAATCTAGTTTATCTATACCGGAGCAGCAGCGATCGCCCCTCAGCCAGTTCTGTGACTCCGGCTCGTATCACCACTCCCCGGACTCCAGCGGCATCAGCCAATGCCTCTCCACCCCCTTCGCCCCGGCAAAACCAGGCCGCCATTCTAAGCAGCTACATCAATCGAGCCCAGGAGTACGAGCTAAACAAAGACTACAGCCGAGCGATTCTAGAACTACGAGAGGCGGTTAAAACCTACCCTAACGACGGCACCTGCCACAGCTATCTTTCAGCGCTGTACCTCAAGGCTGGTCAGGGTACCATGGCCCGTATTCATGCCAGGCGGGCTTTGGAGATCAATGCCAACGACGAACGAGCCAGGGCCGTTCAGTCCAGGGTCGATAAGACATCGGGAACAAGCAGTGGTGGAGCCGCTAAGGCAAAAGCCTCTAGCCCTAAATCATCCAGCAAGAGCGGATCTGACAAAGGCGGCTTCTTTGGTCTGTTTGGAGGCAAGAAAAAGTGATCACCTACCAACCACCTGCTGGGGCACGCGATTTGCTGCCGCTAGACGTCGCCCAGAAACACTGGATTGAAAATCGCCTAGAGCAGGTCTTCCAGCGCTGGGGTTACCACCGCATCATCACCTCTACGGTAGAGCGAATGGATACCCTGATGGCGGGTGGTGCCATTGATCAAGCAGCTGTAATTGAGCTTCAGCCTGTTTCAGGAAAGCGCGTAGGACTGCGGCCCGAACTCACCGCATCAATTGCGCGCACCGCCGTTACGCGCCTAGCTCGAGTTACCTATCCCCAGCGGCTGTACTACAACGCCAATGTTTTTCGTCAGGCCACCGTAGCTAGCCACGGCGGTCAGCAGGAGTTTTATCAGGCCGGAGTAGAGCTATTGGGGGCAGGGGCCACAGCAGCCGATGCTGAAATCACGCTGCTGCTGCTAGACTGCCTGCACAATCTACCCCTTGACTCCTGGTGTTTGATTCTAGGCGACGCGCAGCTAACCCAGGCTTTACTAGCTCCTTTTAGCCCCGATCAGCGACAGCAGGTACGCCAAGCGCTAGCTACCCTTGACCGAGTGGCCATAGAGGCTATGAATCTAACGCCAGAGCTACAGCAGCACGCCCTCGATCTGCTTGACCTGCGGGGTGATCCAGAAGATGTACTTCAGGCCCTTGGGCAACTTCCCCTAGACAGAGAAACGCAGACGGCCGTGAAGCGGCTCAAGTCGCTAGTGGCGCTAGTGCGCGAGGTAACGGAGACCGCTGGTGGTCAGCGATCATCCCAAGGAGGTAAGCATCCGGCTCTAACCCTAGACCTAAGTCTGATTCAGCCTTTTGATTACTACACTGGTCTGGTGTTTGAAGTTGTTACTGGCCCCGAGTATGGGTGCCAGGTGCTGGGCCAGGGGGGCCGCTATGACAATCTTCTAGGAGTGTTTCAGGGTGAAGGCAAGGGGTTTCCAGGCATAGGTTTTGTGCTCAATATTGAGGCGCTGCACCAGGCGCTGCTACCTACGGGCCACCTCCCCCAGGACACGCCCCCCAGCGACTGGTTGGTAGTACCCACCGTACCTCAGGCGGCGGCGGCGGCCTTTAGCTATGCCCAAACGCTGCGCAGCTCCGTTGCCCTAGTACGCGCCGAGGTGCACTTGGCTGCCGATGAAGCTCCTGCTGACATCCGCGACCTAGCTCGCCAGCGCCACATCAGCCGCATCGCCTGGATTGACCCCGACGGCTCGCCAGCTATTGAAGCCTTGACTTAGCAAAGCAGAATGACTGCCGCTCCAGCTCAGGTCTCAGCGAAAGACGTCTGTAGGGAACCAGCGGCCAGATAATCTACCTTCCTTTATACTGGGGAGTCCTATGTCCCACGTATTGTTCTGCGCCCGTAAGGAGAGATTGTGGCCCACACCATTGTGACTAACGTTTGTGAAGGGGTAGCGGACTGTGTGGATGCCTGCCCTGTAGCCTGCATCCACGAAGGACCGGGCAAAAACGCCAAGGGCACTGACTGGTACTGGATTGACTTTGCGACCTGTATTGACTGCGGCATCTGCCTTCAGGTGTGTCCGGTAGAAGGGGCAATTTTGCCCGAAGAACAGCCCGATTTACAGAACACTCCGGGCTAAAACTGCTCCTTCTAGGATGGTTATCTTGGTTAAGAGTGAATTAGCTCTTTAGCCCCATCGCCGGTAAAGCCCTGGATAAGCACTCAGCTGGAATACTCTAACCTGGTCTAGCCTAGAGGTTGATTAACTTATGCCCCGGGCTTAGCCCCATTTTCTGTGTTATGGCCAAAGTTAGCCTGCGTAGTCGCCTGTTTCTCTCTCACCTAGTGGTGATGGGAATCGGTATTTTGACTCTGGCCATTTTCGGTCGCCTCTATACTCCCCGGCTCTTTGTAGTTTCACTAGAGCGCTATGAAAATGGGGTGCTCAGCGTTCAGCGTCGGACCCAGTTGGTTAAGGGGTTTGAGGCGGCTTGGAGTAGAGGAATGCTGTGGGCTATTTTAGTCGGCGGCGGTACGGCTGGGGGGCTGAGCTACTGGGTGTCTCGACGCATCATTCGGCCTCTAGACCAGATGACTGAGGTGACGCGATCGTTTGCCTCAGGTCGATTAGACTCCCGCGTACCACCGTCGGAGATTTTAGAAATTCAGCGCCTGGCCAGCAGCTTCAACCGCATGGCGGCTGACCTAGAAGGTGTTGAGAAACACCGCCGCGAGCTTATAGGTGACCTTACCCACGAGCTCCGCACGCCCCTCACCATCATTCACGGCTACCTGGAAGGATTAGCCGATGGTACTGTGCCTCCTGAGCCCGACTTGTACCAGCGGCTGGCAGGGGAAACAACACGTCTTCAGCGCCTGGTGAACGACCTTCAAGAGCTCTCGAAACTCGAAGCGGGGTATCTACCCATTCATGCTCAAGAGGTAGCCCTATGCCCGCTGCTAACGGCTGTGGTTCATCCCTTCAGCGATCAGTTTGTGAGCACGGATCGAGTAGCTATTACGCTCCAGTGCCCACCCGATTTGCCACGGGTATATGCCGACCCTAGCCGCATTGAGCAAATTGTGATTAATTTATTGGGCAACGCGCTGCGCTACACCGAGAAGGGGTCGGTGTCGGTAAATGCCTGGGCGGAGGCAAGAGGCGTTTATGTCAGCGTATCTGATACGGGGATTGGCATTAATGCAGAGGACGTGCCCTACGTGTTTGAACGATTTTGGCGGGCCGATCGCTCCCGTAACCGCAGCTCGGGGGGTACTGGTCTAGGCTTAACCATCTGTCGCCGCCTAGTAGAGGTACAGGGTGGGGAAATTGAGGTTAAAAGCCAGCTGGGCCAGGGAAGCGAGTTTACGTTCTGGCTTCCCCAGGCGGAAGGAAGCTGAGGGAGAAAGAGAGGGAAAAGAAAGAAGGGACCGATAGATAGGCAGCTGCGCCACAGCAGTAACGCAGCGAAAGGCAGTGATATCGGGATTTAAGGTCTAGGATCAGGCGCTAGAAGGTGAGCGGGCGGCGTTAAGAGCCTTTGACGAATGGCATGAGACTGTTTGCGATCGCAGCGCACCTCCAGCAGCCGCACCCCGCGCTCAGGCAGGCTGCTGAGGCTAGCCTCTAGCTGTCCCCAAGTTGTAACCCGCTCGTAGTTTACGCCGTAGGCCGCGCAGAGGCGATTGAAGTCAACCGACTGGGGAGTAGTAAAGAAGTCGTCAAACCAGCTTTCGTCAGGGGCTGAGGCGGTGGCAACGGGCAGCCGCTCAAAAATACCGCCTCCCCCATTGTTGATGACCACCACAGTCAGGTGGCCCCGTAGGTGAGGCACGCTGAGCCAGCCGTTGGTATCGTGAAGCAGAGCTAGGTCGCCGGTCAGCAGCACCGCAGGCGGGCCGCCGTGGGCGACGCCCAGAGCCGTCGATAGGGTGCCGTCAATACCGTTGGCACCTCGATTGCAGTAGGGGCGAAGGCCGCGATCGCCAGGGGGCCAAAACCACTCAACATCTCGAATGGGCATGCTGTTGGCGACGACTACGGGAGTAGCAGCGGGCAGGCAGCGGGCCAGCAGCCAGGGCACTTTGCCCTCAAAATTATCCTCTAAAGC
Organism: Nodosilinea sp.; assembly: GCA_049645805.1. Classification (GTDB taxonomy): domain Bacteria; phylum Cyanobacteriota; class Cyanobacteriia; order Phormidesmidales; family Phormidesmidaceae; genus Nodosilinea. The sequence continues at coordinate 3,966 of JBARUP010000580.1, read as the reverse complement.
CTCCAGGGTAGTGTCTAGGTAGCGGCGCAGGCGGCGCTCTAGGGTCAGCCACTGCTCTTGGTAGGGCGTGCAATCAGGAGCGGGGCCTGAAGGGATAGCCAGCGCCAGCGTCTCTAGGCTCAGAGGCACTGACGCAGTCGGACCGTGGAGCGGATCTAGGTTGGCACCTAGGGGGTCTAGCACCCAGCGCTGGGGCTGTGTCACCTGTAGCCACTCGCGCAGGCGCTTGCTGGTCGGCAGCGAACCTACCTGAAGCACGTGATCGGGCACAAGAGCGTCAGCCGCTGGGTTAGGTGCCTTACCGAGCGAGCCCAGAGCCAGATCGTAGGTCGTCACTAAGCTAGGGTTGAGACCAGCGGCATTGCGCAGCGGCGATAGCCCCTCAGCCAGTACCGGCCAGCCTAGGTAAGCGGACAGGGCAGCTGCCGCTTTGCTGTAGGCAAGCGGATCGAGGGGCTGAGCAGGACCGGCAATAATAAGGCCGCGATCGCAGCCTCGCCAGGTTGAAAACAGCGGCTCAGGAACCATCTTCTCTGGCCACAATCCTGCCTTTGGTACCGCAACCGCGTCGAGGAAATGCTCATCTAGTTCTTCCTGTAGATGAGCGACCGAGCAGTCAGCGATGGGGGCGAGGGGATCGCGAAAGGGGCAGTTCAGGTGCACTGGCCCGGCTGCTGGGTAAAGCGATCGCCCCCATGCCTGAACCAGAGTTTGACGCAGGTAGCGCAGCATTGCTGTGGTCGCAACAGGTACCGCCAGCTCCGCATACCAGTTCGTAAATGAGCCAAACAGCTTCTGCTGATCAATGGCTTGGCCAGCGGCACAGTCGCGCAGCTCCGGCGGGCGATCGGCCGTTAGCACTAGCAGAGGAATGCGGCTTTCCTTGGCCTCAACCACAGCAGGATAGTAGTTGGCTCCTGCCGTACCTGAAGTACAAACCAGCGCCACAGGCAAGCCTGTACGTCGGGCTATTCCTAGAGCGAAGAAGGCTGCCGAGCGTTCATCGAGAACTGGCACAGCCTTAATCCTATGATGGCAAGCCAGCGCTACCGTCAGCGGGGCCGAGCGCGAGCCGGGAGAAATTACCGCCGTTTCTAGTCCTAGCCGAGCTAGGGTGGCCGCCAGTACAGAGGTCCACAGGGTGTTAGTGTTGCGAAAGTCAAAGGTCATGGGCCAGCAGTCAGAGGTCAGAAATATTAGCCAGCTGACCTATACGAGCGACTCACCTAGGGCGCGCAGCTTGAGCTTAATCTCGGCCCATTCGCGAGCGGCATCAGACCCCGACACAATACCAGCTCCGGCGTAAAGCCGCACCCAGGTGTCTGACACCAGAGCCGAGCGAATACCCACTACAAACTCGCTGTCGCCGTTTGCCCCTACCCATCCAAGAGGAGCTGCATACAGGCCGCGGTTGAAGTCTTCAAAACGCAAGATCTGGTCGCACGCTTCACGGGTAGGTACTCCAGCTACAGCAGGAGTGGGATGCAGCGCCGCTACAATTTGCAGCGGATGAACGTGGTGGGGCACCCTAGCTCGCACTGGCGTGTGCAGGTGCTGAATGTTGGAGAGTCGACGGACCCCAGGCCAGGGCCGATACTGAGGCCGTAGCCCCACCCTCTGGAGCTGCCGCGCCAAAAACTCTACCACCAAGCGGTGCTCACTCCGCTCCTTAGGGTTACGCAGCAGCCTCTGAGCTAGACTATCGTCCTGTAAAGGATCTGCGCCTCGCGGGGCAGACCCCGCTAGGGCATCGGTAATCAGCTGTCCCTGGGTCATGCTCAGCAGCCGTTCGGGGCTAGCTCCCATAAACGTTTCACCGTGGCCCTGACCTACAGAAAAGATGTGGCAGTCGGGGTAGCGCTGCCGCAGGCGACCCAGAGCAGCTAGGGGCTGAACAGGCTCAGCGCTAACCCAGTCAAGCGCGTGGGCCAGCACAATTTTCTGCACGGGGTACTGGGTCATGTAGCCCAGAGCACGGTTTACCGCCGTCTTAAAGCGCGGCCCGGCGTCAGAATCTGGTTGCACAGGCAATCGGGCGGAGGGCGGAGGCTCTCGCCAGGCCTTACCGCCTAGGCGCTTTACCGCCCGCAACTGGGCGGCCAGATTATCTAGAATAGCTTCAACATCGGTCGCCGCTGTCACAATGTGGTTAAACGTCAGTACCCCCTGGTGGCCCTGGCGCACTATCTGCCACTGAGGTAGTACGACCAAAGCTGCCGGAAACCTTGCCTCAGCCTCTGGCTGATCGGCAAAAAAGGTAAACGCGCAAAAAAATCGGGCCCAGTTGGCCCCGCTCAGGGAAGCAGTCGTCCCTACTTCGCTGTAGTGGCGAGTTTTGCTCCGCCACTGATCGACAAACTGGCGAGCCTGGGTAAACCGCCCATCCCCAGCGCCTTCGTGAAATAGCGCGGTACCAAAACCCACCATTGACGTTTGAGCTACGGGATTTTCTAAGTACAGGTGGCGATCGCTGCTAGGAGCCAGCTGCGCCAGCACCAGCAGCGGGTCGACTGGAGGAATATCAAAACTTAGAGTCACTAGCTGAGACTGTTGGCGCTGCCTTGCTTGCTTGAGCCAGCGATCTAAGAACCAGTAGACCGATGGCAACGTTTGGCCGCGATCGGAGCAGTAAGAAACAACGGGCATACACTTTGGCACTTTAAAGCGGTTTGCTTGATGTCGCAGTCGGCAGAATGAGCTAGATCAGGCCAAACCACCCTTGCGGTCTGGGCTTAAAGAACCCAAACCACCAGCGCAACGACCACCTTTAGCCTGTTCCGGCAGGTCTAGATCTAGATCCCATAGCAGGCTGAAACGTGCTCCAGCCAAGCCACTCAGCCCTTCAACCAGTATCCTTACTGGTAGCATATTCAGCTATGACGTAGTCAATTCGGCGCTAGTCGTTCACGCAGCTTAATAGTGAGTACCGGTATTGCGATGGTGAACGGCGGTTTTTCCCTCACCGTCTAGAACTTGTCCCGTCTGGACAGTAGCGTAAACCAGCCAGTGGTCTCCACACTCCATGCGCTGGTCCACAGTGCATTCTAAGTAGGCCACCGCCTCGGCTAAGAACGGCGCACCGTTCTCAGCCTGCTCAAACTCTATATTTTCAAAGCGGTCTTCGCCCGGACTAAATGGCTTGAGAAAATGCTTCATGGGTCCTAGGTGCCGACCTTCTGCCAAAATGTTCAGCACAAAGGGACTCCCAGGGTAGAGCAGCGACTCGATCGCTCGGTCCTTAGCTACTGCCACCGTAAACCCAGGCGGCGCAAAGGATGCCTGCGAGACCCAGGAGGCTAGCATGGCGCTTGACACTTCTCCCTGGCGGGCTGTCACAACGCACAGCGAACCGACGATGCGGCCAACAGCCTGCTCTACCGAGGAAGCCGGAGTTCGAGGCTGTTTGGCCCGCCTAGCCTTTTTAAGAGACTGAGCAAAGTCAGTGCCCACCTCTTCACAGTATTTGAGAGTGACATCAGTGGGCTTAAACTTCACCCGAATAGGCTCAAACAATAGACTGTAGCCGCCGTCTTTAAGTTTGCCCTCTAGTAGATCGATGGCCTCACCACTCCAGCCAAACGACCCAAAAACCCCGGCTGGTTGAGCCTTCGAAGCCGTCGACAGCACAATGCCTAAGGCCGTCTGCATGGGCGTAGGAGCATGGCCACCCAAGGTGGGAGACCCCATCAAGAATCCGGCTGAGGTCTCTACCGCCGCCTTAATGTCATCGGGATTGGCCTGTTCGGCATTGATTGACTCTACCGATACTCCGGCCTTCGTGATACCGCGTGCCAGCGCCTGGGCAATAGTAGCGGTGTTGCCGTAGGCCGAAGCGTAAATCAGCGCCACTGAAAGGTCTTGACGAGTCTGGGCTTGACTCCAGTCGCGGTAGCTCTGCATCAGCTCGTAAGGGCCATAGCGCACCACCGGCCCGTGACCTGGAGCCAGAACTTGAAAGGGCAGGGA
>JBARUP010000579.1:0-2941 GCA_049645805.1 Nodosilinea sp. | reverse complement strand
CTCTCGCCAGCGCCCGCTCATGATTCACCGGGCTCCCTTTGGCTCCCTAGAGCGGCTGATTGGCATTCTGATCGAAGAGTACGCAGGAGACTTTCCGCTGTGGCTAGCTCCAGTCCAAATGCGTCTGCTGCCGGTAACTGAAGATCAGCTTGGCTACGCCCAGTCGGTAGCGGAGCTGCTGCTGGCCCAAGGCGTGCGGGTGGAAGTGGATACCAGCGGCGATCGCCTCGGGAAGATGGTGCGCAATGCCGAAAAGGCCAAGGTGCCGATTATGACTGTGGTTGGAGCGAAGGAGCTAGAGGCAAACACCCTCAGCATTCGTACCCGAGCCCAGGGAGAGCTAGGCTCGCTGCCTGTAGCTGAGGTGGTGGAGCGGGTAGCCGGGGCGATCGCCACCCGAGAGGACTTTTAGCCCTAGGGTCTCTCAGGTAGTTCAGTATCGATCTGGCGCAGTTCGCCTAAGGATTGCTCCATGACTTCGATTAGCTCCTGGACAGCTTGGCCTTGCTCTGCCTGCTGCTGCTGAGCCAGGTTCGACAGTACGCTCAGGCATGAGTCCACACCGGCGGCAAACTCATAGCGCGTGACGGTATCGTTGCCCCGAAAGGTGCCGTCGGGGTAGCCGCTAACGCAGCCATAGGTTCCCGCCAGATTGAGTAAGGCTTCGTAGGCCCAGTGGTCGGGGGAGACATCGGTAAAGGGCAGTACGAGCACGCGCTCATTTCCTTGGGCTACGGGCTCGACCGCAGAATTTACGGCGTCAGGTTCGGCGCTGACAGGGGCGAACGCCGCCAGCACGCTAATTCCTGCTCCTAGCCCCAGTCCTAGGGCACCGCGCATTAAAAGCTGAATTTTCATCCATGTCTCCCGAAATCTTACCTCTCTCCCATTGTAGGGACGTACTTGGTATTGTCTCTATGGCTCTGTAAGAGGGTTCTAGAACGTGATACTATTCTTGGCCTAATTGTTCCATCACTGCCGGAGGCGTTTGCGGTGCCCACATCTGTTTCTGTAACTGTGCCTGCTACAACCGCCAACATTGGCCCCGGCTTTGATTGTTTAGGAGCAGCACTGACTCTTTACAACCACTTCCGCTTCACCCTACTCGACCAGGCACTGGGGGAAGTGACAATTACAGTGCAGGGGTTGGACGCAGAACGGGTAGTGACCGATCGGTCTAATTTGGCTTATGAAGCGTTTGCTAGCTACTTCCAGCAGCGAGGACTAGCGGTACCAGCCGTTGAGATCGCGATCGGTCTTAACGTTCCCCTGGCGAGGGGGTTAGGCAGTTCGTCTACCGCTATTGTCGGTGGTCTGCTAAGCGCAAATGCGCTGTGCGATCGCCCCCTTGACCAAGCGGCCCTAATCGAAATGGCTATTGCCCTGGAGGGCCATCCCGATAATGTTGTTCCTGCTTTGGTGGGGGGCTGCCAGCTGGCCGTGGCCAATGATGACGGTTCCTCTACTCTATGTCCTATTCCCTGGCACAAGGATATTACGCCTGTAGTGGGCATTCCAGATTTCGAGCTCTCGACTGCGGCAGCGCGACAGGTGTTGCCCGCGACCTATAGCCGAGCTGATGCCATCTTCAATACTGCCCACCTAGGGCTGCTGCTGCGGGGTCTAGAGACAGGGCGGGGCGACTGGCTGCGGCAGGCGATGGGCGATCGCATCCACCAGCCCTACCGCCAAACGTTGATTCCTAGCTACGAAATCGTTGCTGAGGCGGCCACCGCTGCCGGAGCCTATGGCCTGGTGATTAGCGGCGCTGGCCCTACCCTGCTGGCCCTCGCCCCATCTGCTGCTGCCCCTCAAGTCTGTAACGCTATAGATACCGCGTGGCGGCAGGCAGGTCAATCAGTGAAGGCTCAGGTGCTAGCTCTAGAAAGCCGTGGAGCAAGGGTTGGTGCATAGATTTCCATGACGATGGATGCTACGGCTGAATTTGTTGCAAAGATTAAGATTTCTAAGCATTGACATACGTAAATGCAAGCCCGCAATTGAATTAATTCAAACTCGTCAAGAGGCTCAAATGGTTGTGTAGCCTTCATGGCAGGCTTTCGAATGTCAATCTTTTGCGATTTTCACCAAAAGATACTTATCAAATGTTTATTAAGTTTTCTATACTGAGGACGGTTGCAAAGACAGGTGGGGGTATTTCTGGCCCAGGATCTGGTGATGTTCTTCCTTATGTGAGAGATTGAGCTGGTGCCAGTGTACCTGCTGATCTCTATCTGGGGTGGTCAAAAGCGTCTATACGCCGCCACTAAGTTTATTCTTTACACCGCGATCGGTTCTATTTTTATTCTGGTAGCGGCTCTGGCGATGGCCTTCTACGGCGATACCGTCACCTCTAACCTAACCGAGCTGGCCCAAAAAGACTATTCCCTTAAGTTTCAGCTGCTGGTCTACGCAGCTTTCTTGGTGGTCTTTGCCGTCAAGCTGCCGATTTTTCCGCTGCACACCTGGCTACCCGATGCCCACAGCGAGTCCCCTGCCGCTGTGTCGATGATTTTGGCCGGAGTATTGCTCAAGATGGCGGGCTACGGCCTAATTCGCATGAACATCTTTACAGCTGCTTCTATGGGGTCACTGGCGCTGCCCGGCATGAGCGGCTTCGTGAGTGAGATCGCGGTATTCTTGGGAACGGCTACTAGCGATGTGTATAACACCGCCTTCAAGACCACTGTCTTTGGGCACGCTTAGGAACAGGCACCGCACGCCAGAATAGTAGTTGAGTTGAGTGGCGGTACTCAGTCGATTCGACTAGAGCTATGCGCTGATCCATCGGTCCAAATTCTCCTAAATTAGTTATGGCTCAGCAACACCACTGTCCCCACTGCAATAGCCAAAACCTGCTGCGAATTGGAGTGCGCGGGATTCGCCAGTGCCCTGGCTGCAGCGCTTTCGTGGATGTGCGATCGCGCCACTGGCTCAGGCG
>JBARUP010000578.1:0-3095 GCA_049645805.1 Nodosilinea sp. | reverse complement strand
CGATTTTGATCAGTACTGGAGATGACGGCACCATTCGGTTCTGGTCTATGGCCGATGGCCGACCGCTGGTAACCCTAGCCAACGCCCATGCGGTTCCTATTAACGCCCTAGAAATCAGCAACAACGGCAAGCTGCTGATTAGCGCAGACAGCGATGGTGCCGTCTATATGTGGGACTTGGTCGACGCAGCAGGACGCATTGACCCCCAGCATCTAGTAACCACGGGGCCGATCCAAACCCTTCAGGCCGATGGCACCGTGAACGATCTGCGTTTTACCCGCGACGACAGTTACCTAATTAGCGGCGGCAAAAGTCTGCACGTGTGGAACCTAGACGATCTAGATCAGCGGTCAACGCTGGCAGGTCACCAGCCGTTGACTTTTATTAATCGCCTCGACATCAGCGACGACAACCTCACCTTAGTAACGGCCTCCAGCGACAAGACCGTGCGTTTGTGGAATATGGCTGATAAAACCGCTAGAGCCACCCTTACCGGCCACGCCAGCTACGTGAACGACCTTAGGGTCAAAGGTTCTGAGCTCTGGAGCGCCGATGCGAACCAGACCATCTTAGTGTGGGATTTAGATCAAGAAAGCTACACCGAAACTCTCAGCGGGTTTAGCACCGACATCTGGCGTTTTGCGGTGCAGCCCAGCGGGCAGATTGTCACCATTGGCGGCACTGAGCCCGTCCTCAGGCTATGGAGCCTAGAGCCTGAGGAGCCGTAGCGGAGATTGGCTAAAGGGCGGTAGAGAGCACCTTGCGCTGGTTGATGTCGAAGCGATCGCCGTGGGCCAGCAGGTGAAGCCGCAGCCCGTGGATGCTGAGCGGGTCGGCAGCAGGGATATCAGGTTCGTTGGTGTGGCTCATGTGGCCAGGGTCAATGACGGCAATCACCCCGCGGCCAATCACCTGCAAACTCCCGTCACCCTCAAACAGGGCGCAGGTGTCTTCGTCAATGCCTAGACCTAGGCGGCTGGGCTGCATCGCCATGGCGCTCATTAGCCGCGCCATGCGGTTGCGGTTGTGAAAATGCTGATCGACAATCACCTCGGGCACGAACCCTAGGCCAATGGCCATATCCACGAGCGATCGGTTAGGCGACTCGCCGCTGCCGCCTCCGGCAATCATGTGGTGACCCATGACGGCAGCACCAGCGCTAGTGCCACCTAGGGTGATTTCGCCTAGCTGAGCGCGCTGGCGAACGACGTTAATCAGCGGTGTATCGGCCAGCAGCCCGCACAGCCGCACCTGGTCGCCGCCGGTAATAAATACGCCAGTGCAGGGTTCAACCATGGTTTTCCAGCTTGGGTCTTCACCCTGAATGCGATCGCGGATGTCCATCACCACCGTTTCAGCAACGCCCATGTCGGCAAAGATCTTCTGATAGCGCTCTGAAATAGCCACCGGATCCCTCGAAGCGCAGGGGATAATACCAATACAAGCTGACGTCCCTCCAGACCGTTCAGCAAAGGTACTCAGAATTTCTTTACCGTGGACTTTATCTTCTGCGCCGCCAATGGCCAGAATAGCGTGGTGCTTAACGGAGGACATGGGCCGCTCAACAAAGGGACGAGAATTGCTACCTAGACTTTCTTACTGCATGATAGAGAGCGTCGTAATTAACCATCAGGTCTTAGGGCCTCAGCAGTCTAGGCTATGACAACTGGCACTTCCGGGGTTTCTCATTTAAGAGTAGACGTTGTCAGCCTGTTTCCAGACTTTTTTACGTCTCCCCTCGAGTCAGGGCTAATTGGTAAAGCCCTGGCGCGCCAAATTGCAGAAATTCATCTTACCAATCCGAGGGACTTTACAACGGACAAGCATCACCGGGTTGACGACGAACCCTACGGCGGTGGGGTCGGGATGCTGATGAAGCCCGACCCCATTTTTGCGGCGGTAGAGGCGCTACCGGTGCTGCCTCGGCGAGAGGTGATTTTGCTCACTCCCCAGGGCGAGGCCATGACCCAGGCTTTGTTTCGCCAGCTGGTTGGCCTCGATCAGCTGGTGCTAATCTGCGGTCACTACGAAGGCGTCGATGAGCGCGTCGGCCACCTGCTGACGAGGGAAGTCTCCCTAGGCGATTTTGTGCTTACCTGCGGCGAAATACCAGCGCTGGCACTGATTAACGGTGTAGTACGGCTGCTGCCCGGCACGGTAGGTAAAACCGACTCGCTGCGCTACGAAAGCTTTGAAACACCGCTGCTCGATTACCCGCAGTACACTCGCCCGGCTAGCTTTCGCGGCTGGGAGGTACCGGAAGTACTGCGATCGGGAAATCATGGTGCGATCGCCCAGTGGCGACAGCAGCAGCAGATCGATCGCACCCGAGAGCGACGGCCTGATTTGTACGAGCGGTGGCAGCGGGAGAGTGGGGATGAGGGCAGTGGGGGAGTGGATGGGTTAGGGGAGTAGGTGAGAGAGTGAGAGGCAGGCCTTTGAAAGCTAGATCAGGAGTAGAAACATGGGGATTAGGATTGGCAACGGGTACGATATTCATCGACTGGTGGCAGGGCGATCGCTGATTCTAGGCGGCGTTACTATCCCTCACCATCTGGGTCTAGACGGCCATAGCGACGCCGACGCGCTCACCCATGCCATCATGGATGCGCTGCTGGGGGCGCTCAGCCTCGGCGATATCGGCCTCTACTTTCCGCCGGGTGACCCGGAGTGGGCAGGGGCCGACAGCCTCAAGCTGCTGGCCCAGGTTAACGCGATGGTTCAGGCTCGCGGGTGGCGGGTAAGCAACATAGATTCGGTAGTGGTGGCCGAACAGCCCAAGCTCAAGCCCCACATTCAGGCCATGCGATCGCGCCTGGCCGAAAAATTGGGCCTCGCGCCCGACCAGGTTGGCATTAAAGCAACTACTAACGAAACGCTAGGCCCGGTAGGTCGTCAAGAGGGCATTGCGGCCTACGCCGTTGCTCTGCTCACTACAGAGGGCTAGAGGTTCTCGATAAGCAGCAGTCTAGACACGAAGACATCTTAATGATTTTGCTGACTGGGAACCTTTAGCAACCCGCAGAGGTCTTGCAACCAGTTAAGCCTAAGCAACTGTCTCTAAAGGTATACAAGCCTAGACTGCAAGTATGCCA
>JBARUP010000577.1:0-8616 GCA_049645805.1 Nodosilinea sp. | reverse complement strand
TGCTGAAACGCTGTATAACAACCCCCCTCAACTTCCACCTCTACAGCGGTGGTTAGACTGCCTTACTCCAGTAGCTTAGGAATAAAAACGCCTTGGGGTCTCTACGCTACTCCGGCAAACAGGGCCTCATAGGGCTGAGGGTTGGCGTTTTCCTGAGCCACAATCTCCACGATTTTGTTGCGTGACTGGGGCAGGTATAACGCCTCGACGCAGACCTCAGCTACCTTTTGGCGAGAAATGCTGCCCTCAAAAAGGGTATCGGCCGGAGCCATGATTAAAGAACGGGTATCTAGATCATCGTCCTTGAGGCCGCCGGGGCGAACGATGGTGTAAGCGAGACCGCTGACTTTTAGGTAAGCCTCAGCCTGCTGCTTCCAGTAGAGAATCAAAAAGAACAGGTTGAGGGGATGCAGAAAGCGGGAAACGCACAGCGACGACACCATCACGAAGTGCTCGATACCGGCTTGCTTAGCCACATCTACCAGATTTTTGGTGCCTTCGTAGTCGACCTGGTAGGGGCCGGTGGGGTCAAAGCCGGGACGAGCACCCGTTGCCGAAAGCAGGACGGTGCAGTCTGCTATGGCGCGGCGAATGCTGTCCTTATCGGTCACATCGCCTTCGACCAAGGTAACCTCAGCGGGCAGCTGAGCACGCGCCGAGACGGCATCGCGGACAAAAGCGACCACCGGCACCCCACGGCTAACCAGCTCATTCACAATTTTAGAGCCGGTTGCCCCGGTCGCTCCTGCAACAAATGCTTTCATCGCTACCTCCCTGCTCACAACTGGCCTGATTTTACGGAACGATAGCTTAAAAAGAAACTAGTCCTAGGGATGGTTACGTGAAATCGTGATGGGCATGACAGTTCTGTAGGGCACACTTGAGATACTAAAGCCTTACGATAGGTTAAGCCTCAACACAACCTTTGGCGCAATCTACGTTGTCTGATGTTGTTTAAGCAAATGGTTGCACAGTGACTCGGGAATTCACGTCGTCTGCTCAGAATACTCACATCCTGCCCCTAAGGTCAGCGGTGGAAGATAATGGACGAGAAAGCGGGACGGCTAACGACGTGCCGATCGCAGGTGAGCCAGTTCCACCTCTGGCTGACGGTGCCCTGCTGCTAGAGGGCCACTACGCCGGCAAAATGGAGATGGCGGGCGATATCGACACCGTAGGGCGCTACCTAAACAGTCACCAAGGCTGGTTCACCCGCTGCGCTCAGCCCATGCAGGTGGAGCCAATTTCTGACCACGGCTACGCGCTGGTCGTAGGCCGTTTTTCAGTGCTGGGCTACGAAGTAGAACCCAAGGTAGGCCTTTACCTATCGCCCCTCGATCATAAGGTATACCGCATCGATACTATTCCTGTACCGGGGTACGTGCCCCCCGGCTACGACGTTGACTTTCACGCTGTGATGCGGCTGAAAGAGGGTGCTGAGGCGTTGTCCCTTGCGACACCCCTTACCCAGGTAGACTGGAATCTCAGCCTGGCGGTCAAAATTCACATGCCGCGCATACTCAGCTCGGTGCCGCGATCGCTGCTCAAAACATCGGGCGATCGCCTGCTTAACCAGGTAGTGCGCCAGGTATCTAAGCGGCTCACCCGCAAAGTACAGGAAGACTTTCACCACAGCCATAGCCTGCCTTTGCCCGAGAGCTACCGGGGCCACTACTTCTGGTCGAACTGGGGCCGGTGACTAGATCAGGGCCAGCTGCTCCTAAAATTGATCAGGGCAAGGAACTTGGCCACGAAGGCGTATCCTTGCCCTCAAGACTAGACCTCAGCCTGGGCCGAGAACTAGCTAGTCTGCATATTGGATATTATACGCAGCACAATCTGCACGCCGGTCACCGCCTGCCAGCCAAATAGACCCACTAGCACCATGTTGAGGCTGATGTGAGTCAATCGAGCTGTCTCGTTACCCTTCTGCATGAAAGGCACTAGGGCGGCTGAGGTCGCGATCATCGTTGCCATGCCCAGGCCCACCAATAGGTGAGGCCCGACAAACAGCTTACCTGCTTCTATGTATGTCACTCCCATAGCGCCTACCGTGCTGAGCACCATGACCGCTAAGATAACGGAGCCCACCTGATGGTGCTTGAGGGCAAACTTGCCTTTGATCAGCTCTTTGCGAGTTTCGGCATCGGCCAGGCGGGTGCGGCGGGATTGAATACCTAGATAAAGTGCGTATAGGGTTGCCGCTAAGAGCACCCACATCACTACGGGGTGAATGAAATTAAGCCAGGGTTTCAGGGTTTCAAAGGTCATGGAGCTTCGCCGTCATATTTATTTACCTCTTGATCAGAATTATAGAAGCACAGATTCTGGCTTGGCAAAGCTTTAGTCAGAATCAGAAGGACAGAGCGGTAGTAGCGATAGGGAAGTTATGCAGCAACCAAGGCGGTTTTTTGCAGCGGTACTAGCCAGTTTCTTAGGGGCAGTGCTGCTGAGTCAGGGATTGGGACTGCGTCCCGGTTTAGCCATCAGCACGGGCACAGAAGCAGAAGTACCAGCGATAACCACTGTGGCTGATGCCACAGACGCGCTTCGAGTCGACCCAGCCTCGCTACCCGACAGCACACTCCCAACGCCCTCCCCAGAGCAGCCCGACGGTACGCTGAAGCTACCGACACCAGAGGCATCTGAAACAACAGGGGCATCTGAAACAACTGAAACGACAGAGGCACCTGAGACGGCCGATTTTGGCTCGCCCGCAGACCGAGCCCTGCTGCTGGCGGGCCTATCGCCAGAGGAAGCCAAGCGCAGCGAACTGCTGATGGAGGCCGATCGCCTCTACCAGGCCGGTCAGCACGACGATGCCGAGCTGCTTTATCGGGCGGCAAAGGATCCTCAGTGGCTGGCAGCAGCAGGACCGGCCCTAGCACCCCCCCTCACCGATCCAGCTGATCTGCCCCCCGCTGGTCAGGTCTACTGGCGCGAGGCCCAGGCCGGGGCCGGATCGGAATTTCCCAGCCGGGTGCTGGTGCCGCTAGAGCTGCTAGTTGAGAACTACCCAGAGTTTTTGCCGGGGCAGGCCCTTTACTCTCATCACCTAGTGCAAAACGATCGCGCTGATGAGGCGATGGGGGTGCTGGAGGGCGCGATCGCCCGCTATCCCTACAACCCTGATCTGCTCAAGGCCCAGATTGAGGTACAGATGGCCCGCCAGCAGTGGATCGAGGCGGCTATTACCGCTAACCAGTTCGCCATTCTCAACCCCGAGCATCCCGAAGCCGAGGCGATGGCGGAGCTGGCGGGGCAAAACCTCGACCGCTTTCGCGGTGAGACAAACCAAACGCTGACCCGCAATCTAGTGTCAAATATTATCACTGGGGCGGCGGGCTACATTCTGACCGGCGGGCTGCTGGGTCCGTTTAGCGCCCTGAACTCCGGCATTTTGCTGATGCAGGGCGAGAGCGGTTTGGGGGCTCAGGTAGCCGAGCAGGTAAAGCGCCAGCTCCCCATAGTGGATGACCCAGAGATTCGCGCCTACGTTAGCGATATGGGCCAGCGCCTGGCAGAGCTAGCCGGGCGCGATGAGTTTGACTACACGTTTGAAGTGATCATGGATGATAGCCTTAACGCCTTTGCTCTACCGGGCGGCAAGATTTTCATCAATGCCGGGGCCATTACCAAAAGTCATTCTGCCGCTGAGCTGGCCGGGCTGGTAGGCCACGAAATTTCCCACGCGGTGCTCTCCCACGGCTTTCAAATGGTGACCCAGGGCAACCTCACTAACAGCCTAGCGTCGTTCATTCCTGTGCCAGAAGTCGCCAACCTGGCCGCTAGCCTGATCGTGTCGGGCTACTCCCGCGATATGGAGCGCCAGTCCGACGTTCTGGGCACCAAGCTGCTGTCCACAAGCCGCTACGCCGCCGATGGTCTTCACAACCTGATGATTACTCTCGAAGAGGAGTACGGCAACCGGGGCGTGAGCTGGTTTGCTTCGCACCCCAACCCCGGCGATCGCGTCAGCTACCTAAAGCAGATCATCGAGCAGGGTGGGTTTGATCGCTACACCTACGAAGGCGCAGAAACTCACTTGAAAATGCGCTACAGAATGAACCAGCTGCTGACTGAGTACAAACAAGAGCAGGGTATCGAAGAGGATGACGCCCCTGCGGGCGATCGCCGGTAACCAAAAATCGGCGGGAGCATCGTGCATGATGCTCCCGCCGATCTGAAAGACCTCCTAGTTCACTTGCCCCTAAGACATCTCCTCGGAGGCTACAGCCTGATCGGGCTGATCGGGCAAAGACTCATTGAGCGCCCGCCGAGCGATCCGGGTCACGTAGAGCGTCACCGCTACCGTGGCGATTAGGCCGACGATTCGAATAATCCACTGGATTCTGGCGGCTTCAGGCGACTGGCTGCCGTCGCCCGCTCCCAGGGTTGCCAGGTTGCCCACCAGCGAACCCAGGTAAACGTACATGATGGTGCCGGGCAGTATGCCCGTCGAGCCAATAACGTAGTCTTTAAGCGAAATCTGACTCAGCCCCAGGCCGTAGTTCAGCAAGTTGAACGGAAACACGGGCGACAGCCGCAGCAAAAGGATAATCTTGCGGCCTTCTCTGGCGATCGCATCGTCGAGCGTTTGAAATTTAGGGTTGTTGGCAATTTTGCTGGCTACCCAACCTCGCGCCACGTAGCGACCGACTAAAAATGCCGCCGTGGCCCCCAGCATAGCGCCGATAAACACCAGGAAGGCCCCTTTGACGACCCCAAACACCACTCCGGCCCCCAGGGTAACGATAGAGGCGGGCACAAAGGCGACGGTGATTACGATGTAGAGCAGAATGAAGGCCAGAGGCGCGATCGCCCCCAGTCCGTCAATCCAGGCCAGGGCCTGTACTAGCTGATCCTGGAGTGAGCTAATAAATGACAGGTCTGCCATCATCATCGTCGTTTGGGTTACCGTCGTTTGAGCCATTTGAGCAGGCGCGATCGCGACTCCAGACACCACTGCGTGGGCAGCCGCTGGGGCTAGCGGAATGCTCACCAGCGCCACTGCCAGCCGCAGGAAGAAACGAAGCATTTTTGCCGAGATCCGACGCCTTTGATGTCTGATAGTCATAATCTTAGGGGAGATAGGAGAGACATTACGTCCTATTCAAGCCCGCTCCCCTGAGACAGCCCTGAGAAACTTGTAAGTACTGCTGAGGACGCGTATCAGCTCGTTCTCAGGATGGGCTGTTAGAGTCAAAATGGGTTCTGAATCAGCCGCTGATTCTAGCCTTTTCTGTAGGCTCAGTGCTATGGCCCGTTTTTGGCTTCAATCGGTTACTTCTCGCAAACTCCTGCGCAAGCAAACTATTGATCTAGAGTCGCTGCAAACCCGCCTCACCGCAGGCGTGGTGGTAACTTCGCTGATCGGGGTAGGTCTTTTAGCCCTCTGGATGGGCTGGCGGGTGCAGCAAATCACGCTCGACAGCCATCGTCAGGGTACTATTCTGGTGGCCGATCGCCTGCAGGAGGACGTGCGCTACTACAGCGAGATGATGCCTGCCCAGGAAGCCCTAACTCGTGTGGTAAAGTATCGAACCACGAGTGATTTAGCAATCTGGATCGAGACGCTGACGGGAGAGCGTCTGGCCGAGTCAGAAACCTTGACGATGGGCTCATGGCAAACCTCGGGGGTGAGCGCCGCTTTACAGCGCGCGCCAATCCCCCTGGGCACCAAGGTTTTGTTGCTGCCGGACTGGCGACTTGTAGTGTGTGCCAGTTCTCTCGACTTACCTGGACTGCCACCGTCTACTCTCTATATCGCCGCCGACGTTACCGCTGAGTATGAGGGGTTACAGCAGCTAATTCGCATGCTGCTGGTCACCAGTCTGCTGATGATGAGCCTGCTGTCACTGGCCTTTGGCCTATACATTCGCCGCACTCTCAGCCCTATTCGCCAGCTCAACCGGCTGGCTAGCCAGGTTACAGCTGACACCCTCGATCGGCCTCTCAATCTCAAGGCAGCACCCACCGAGATGCAGGAGCTGGTGCGCAGCTACAATCTGATGCTGGCCCGTTTGGCAAAGGCCTGGCGGCAGCAAAAGCGCCTTGTTAACGATATCTCCCACGAGCTGCGCACGCCGCTGTCGCTGGTTCAGGGCTACCTAGAGAGCACGCTGCGGCGGGGGCAAAACCTTACCCCCGCCCAGCGGGAGGGGCTAGAAGTCGCCGCTGCCGAGGCCAGCCGTACGACTCGTCTGCTGAGCGAAATTCTCGATCTGGCCCGCCTAGATAATGGTCAGGGTGCGATCGCACTAGAGCATACCGACCTGCAGGACATTATTCATACGGCGGCGGCGATCGCAACGGCGGCTCAGCCCTACTCCAAGGCTCGGGTTAAGGTCAAAGCCTGGGCGCAGGTTATTGCTAAGACCGACCGCCAGAAGCTATGCACGGCCCTAGTTGAGCTGATCGATAACGCCCTGTGCTACGGCGACCCGCAGCAGCCGGTTCAGGTTTCGCTAACTACCCAGGGCGGCTGGGCTACTATTCAAGTGCAGGACTACGGAGCAGGAATACCGGCCTGCTGCCAAAGCGATATTTTTGAGCCCTTCTACCGGGTAGACGAGGCCCGGAGCCGCACTAGCGGCGGCACTGGGCTAGGGCTAACGCTGGTGCGATCGCTGGTTGAAGCGCTGGCGGGGCAGATTACGCTGCAATCGCAGCCCGGCTGCGGCAGCGTGTTTACCCTTCGCATACCAATTTGATTCGACGACACTGGAGACATCTATGGGCGCTCGCATTTTAGTTGTAGAAGACGAAGAGAAGCTCGCCAAGTTTGTGCAGCTAGAGCTGTCCTACGAAGGGTACGAGGTTAGCGTCGCCCACGACGGCCTCTCAGGGCTGATGGCCGCCCGCGACCAAACCCCCGACCTGATCATTCTCGACTGGATGATGCCGGGCCTGACCGGAATTGAGGTTTGCCGCCGCCTGCGCCAGACCGGCACCGCGACGCCGGTTATCTTACTAACCGCCAAAGATGAAGTCAGCGATCGCGTTGAGGGGCTCGATGCCGGAGCCGACGACTACGTGGTCAAGCCCTTCAGCATTGAGGAACTGCTGGCTCGGGTGCGCGCCCACCTGCGCCGCAACGAGCCTCAGGACGCCGAAATTTTAGTCTTTGGCGACCTCACCCTCGATCGCCGCAGCCGCGAGGTGCGTCGGGGGCCGCGCACCATTGAGTTCACGGCCAAGGAGTTTGATCTGCTGGACTATCTGATGACCAACCCGCGTCAGGTGCTGACCCGCGATCGCATTCTCGAACAGGTCTGGGGCTACGACTTTATGGGAGACTCCAACATCATTGAGGTCTACGTCCGCTACCTGCGGCTCAAGCTTGAAGCCGGGGGCGAAAGCCGCCTAATTCAGACCATGCGCGGCGTTGGCTACGTGCTGCGCGACTAGTCTGAGCCGTTCGCTGTCTGAGCTTTGTCATGCATTGAGCAAAAGCCAGTAGTCATGAACCTCTACCAAGGACGATATACGGCTGGCGTGTGCCGGATGCGGTATTCCATCGCGTAACCGACCAAACTTCTAGCGCCCTGTTCACCGCGCTCTGGCATCGGTCGTTGGTAAGCCTAATTACTGAGCCGACCCGGGTCAAATCAGACCTTCGGCTGCTATAGGATAAGGTTTGAACCCCTGAGAGATCTACGGTGCAGAAGGCCTTTAAAATTGCCCGCGTCATGCTGTCGGTGTACTACGCCTACATGGTGGAGTACCGCGCCGAGCTAGTGCTTTGGGTGCTGTCGGGCACCTTCCCGCTCATACTCATGGGGCTGTGGGTAGAGGCAGCCCAGAGCGATCGCTTTGATCTGTCCCCGACTGAGCTGGTGCAGTACTTTTTAGCAGTGTTCTTGGTGCGCCAGTTCACCGTGGTCTGGGTGATCTGGGAGTTTGAGCGCGAGGTCGTTGAGGGCAAACTGTCGCCCTACCTCTTGCAGCCCATTGATCCTGCCTGGCGGCACTTCTTTAGCCATGTTTCCGAGCGGTTTGCCCGACTGCCCTTTACGGTTTTGCTGGTGGGGTTATTCTTGCTGCTCTACCCCTACGCCGCCTGGTGGCCCCGGCTAGACAACCTGCTGCTGGGGCTGCTGGCCATCACGCTGGCCTTTTGCCTGCGGTTTTTGATGCAGTACACCTTTGCCCTGGCTGCCTTTTGGACAGAGCGAGCCAGCGCTCTAGAGCAGTTTTGGTTTTTGCTCTACACCTTTTTGTCGGGCATGGTGGCTCCGCTGTCGCTGTTTCCCGACGCGGTGCGCGAGGTAGTGCTGTGGACGCCCTTTCCCTACCTAATTTACTTTCCGGCCAGCCTGCTAATCAACCGCCCTGAGCATGTGGTTCAGGGGTTTACCGCAATGGTGCTCTGGTCGGCGCTATTCTGGGGCCTCAACCGCTGGCTGTGGCGTCAGGGCGTCAGGCAATACTCGGGGATGGGGGCCTAATGGCGCGCTATCTGCGGGTGCTAAGGCTGTTTTGGGGCACAGCGATCGCTGCCGAACTAGAGTACCGCCTCAACTTTATTGTCACAGCCCTAATTAGTCTGGGCAGCCTGGCGGGCAGCTTGTTTGGCCTGTTTCTGTTCTACCGCACGGGATATCAGTTTGAGGG
>JBARUP010000576.1:0-2057 GCA_049645805.1 Nodosilinea sp. | reverse complement strand
GTCATAAGAACGTCGGCAGGGCTGTTCTGCCCCTCGCTCTTAATGCGCTCAATCAGCTGGTCAGCCTCAGCCTCAACCACGTTGACGCGGATGCCCGTAGCTTCACGAAACCCGTCGTAGAGCTGGTCGTCGGTATCGTAGTGGCGAGAAGAGTAGAGGTTGACGGTTCGACCCCGACCAAAGCCAAACTGAGCACTGGTAGACGGCTGGCGTAGCTGGCTCAAGGCCACGGCACCAGCAGCAGCACCCGTCCCGAGAAAGAATGCGCGTCTTCCTAATTTCATTTACGTATTACCTCCAAGAATAGATCTCAACGAAGTTGTGAGAAAGCCACAAACGTTGAAAAGTCCAGCTTGCATTGTACAGCTTATTGCGATTCTTTCTTAATAGTCTCTTTTTTGGCAGCAGCATTGTGGCAGCTGGTCTCAATATTGCTAAGAACTACCAGTCGGCCCCCTTGCTGGGCGATCGACCGGGGTACAGGGGCTTGAGGCAGCGCAGCATTGGCTCTAGAATGGCTTAAGAAGAACAAGTCCCATTAGCCTTAGCGCATCTGCGATCGCTACCTTTCGACAATGACTCCCAAACTTATTGCGTCTCCCGTCCGCCTCAACCGTCCTTCACAGGTGCGATCGCGATCGCGCTTAGGTCCGGTCTGTGTCGCCGCTTCTCTAGCGGTTCACGTGGCTCTGCTGGCCCTGGTGTTGCCCAACTCAGAGAAGGCTTCTTCGGAGGCAGCCGAAACGATGTCGCCCCCCGAAACCATTGCGGTCACGGTGCTGCCCAACCCTATTGTTGAAGCGTATGCTGCCGAAGTGACTGCTGCTGAAGAACCTGTTGCAGAGGGGCCTCTCGAACCTGCCTCTGGGAAAGCCCCAGCACCGCCTCCGGCAGCCCAGCAGGCTCAGGCTCAAATCAATCCCCTGGCTCAGGCTCAACCTGAGCCTGAGCTGACGTTGCTAAGGGCGGAGTCAGCTCCCAAGCCGAGCTTCGAGCCACCTTCCACTCCGCTGCCTGAACCCCAGCCCGCGGCTCCGGCTCCCTATGCTGACTTTCCCCACCTCAGCGGAGCCCAATCGACCTGTGCAGGACTAGTCGACTGCTGGCGCAGCCCCGTGAGCAGCAGCTGGCGCGGAGCCGCCGGTGATTTACAAGCGCAGCTGGAGGTTCAGGGCTATACCGTCAACAATGTGACGGATGAAGTGCTTTCTATAGATTCTGGCGTCAGGGTCTATGCCGTCAGCAAACCTGGCGAATCTAACTATTATTTAAGCCTAGTGTCGGTGCGAGACGGTGTGCTTTACACCATGACCGCTGAGCCAATGACTTCCGACCAGGTTTTAGCGCTGCAAAGTTCGTGACCTACTCCCGACACCGATGCAAGCATACGGTGCGGGCTTCTCCCACGGCGCGAGTTCTACCTCTGGTTAGCCGATTTGAGCTTTTTATACTAAACAGGACTCAATGCAGACATTGCCCGCTTTTGCAGGGGCGATCGCTCTTGGGCAGTTTCCTATCTTCAAAAAGAGAGAGTCGCACCCTAGCTGCAGCAAACCCACATCTGCTCAGGGCAGCTAGCGCAAAGCTGGTCTACCCTGAAGCTGAGTGCTGTAGAAACTGAACTGCTGTAATTGCTGAGTCTTCAACCGATCGGGCTACCCTTCTGCTAAACCAGCAGAGTAGCTCGCTCCCTTTCCGATACCCCATGCGTCTTTAAGGATTTCTCGGAACGTGGTGGATTGGTACAGCATTGCTTCCTTAAGCTGCACAAGCAGAGCCTGGGCGTCTTCCTGGGAAAGGGCTTGAATTTGCTTCTCGAACACCTGAAGCTCAAACTGCTGTTCGAGAGGCAGCTCTTTACGAATATCCATAACGACATTCCTTGTTGCGTTAGGTCATGCCATCAATGTAACACTTTGTTAATGTTCTTGTGAGCAAATCTATCTTCCGTGGTAGACACCCCATTCTGTCGCTAGCTCTGAATATTCGACCTGCGTAAACTCCGTTGAGCTAGCACTGGGTATTTTACCCAGTGCAAAGGGTGCTCAGAAGAGGCT
>JBARUP010000575.1:0-5528 GCA_049645805.1 Nodosilinea sp. | reverse complement strand
TTACCAAAACAATCTACGCTAACTGCCTCTGTTCGGCCAGGGGTAGATCAAAGAAACTTTAGCTATGCCGAATCGATTCGCGCTGTTTCCATAGGCCACTGCCGTTTTTCGAGGTCAGCTTCATGAAACCCAACAGCTTATACGCCCAGCTTGAGCTCATTCAAGAACCGCTCGATCGCTCTAGCCAGAGCCGCTATGCCATTGGTCAAGCTTGGTTGGCAGCTAAGCAGCGGCTCGGCCCGGCAGCAAGTCGCTTGTTCGCCTACCTGTGCGGTTCTACCGATTTGAGAATCAAGACTCGCCTGGTGCTCAACGCTAATCCAGGGCAGCGCGGTATCACTCTATTTTTAGTCTACGACCCGGTGAGCCAGCAGCACCAAACCTTTAGCTCTGAACAAGAGCTGCGGGTTTGGGTAGAGCAGCGCTATTACCAGTAATGCCCCAGGCCAGGCTTCGCGGGGACTATATAGTTCTACAAACTTTGCTTGACAATATAAGGAATAGGCTGATTTGGAGGGGCAGATGAGTAGGCTAGATTTGAGAATTTTCTCGGGTTCTTTGCCAATCTCATCATTTGGGGTTCAATCATGCTAGTAGAGCTACTTCAGAGTGTATTCGGTCGCTACTGGGTGAAATTCAGCTGGAAGCTATACGACTGGCTGACGAGTCCGGCGAAAGTGACTTTGATGCTGGTGGTCATCATCGCGGTGGCGCTACTTGCTAGTAGACCTAATTACCGGCAGCGGATGATTTCGGCAGCCCTAGCGCTGCTAGCAGCCTACTGGCTCATGCTGTCTCCAATATTTTCGGGACCTGCGACAGCCCTGCTGTCAAGCTTTGTGCCGCCGGATCAAGGAGAATCTGTCGATGCCGTCGTCGTGCTAGCGCGCAGTGGCTATATTCAGGGCGATCGCTACGATACAGCCCTAGACATGGTGGCTGCTGGTCGGACCTCCAATCTACTCATCATGGGCCGCACCCAGGGCGCTAGTGTGATAGAAGCCGTCGATAAGCGCGACCTATCGCCCAATCTAGTCAGCGCCATCTGCGTGAGAACCACCAAGCAAGAAGCTGAGTCAGCCGCCGCTACCCTCGGGGCCAGAGGGCTTCAGAAAATCGTCTTGATCACCGACACCCCCCACATGCTGCGGGCCTGGCTCACCTTCCGTGGTCTAGGGTTTACGGTGATTCCCCACGTTGAGCCCCTGCCCACCCACGTGAGCAGCCGGGAGCGATCGCTGCTTGCCATCCGAGAGTATACGGGCCTGATTAGCTATGCCATGCTGGGGCGGTTTCAGCGTCAGTCACCCAGTACCCTACCTGAGGTGGCTAAAGCCATGGCCGATGATTTTCCTGCCGATCGCTGCTTTGTAACGGCTGACCAGCTTCGTCAGGCACCGATGGCAAGCTGACTATTAAAGACTAAGGGTTTAGCGCTATGACCATACCGTTGTTTCAAGTTGATGCCTTTGCAGCTGAGGCCTACAGCGGCAACCCAGCCGCCGTGTGTGTCTTAGACGAGGGTCGTTCCGAGCGCTGGATGCGGCGGGTTGCTCAGGAAATGAACCTGCCAGAAACGGCCTTTTTTTACCCCGAGGCCGACGGCTATCGGCTGCGCTGGTTTACCCCTGTCGTTGAGGTGGACCTCTGCGGCCATGCCACCCTGGCAACCTGTCACGTGCTGTGGAGCGAAGGGTATCTGCCTCTAGAACAAGAGGCCAAATTCTACACTCGCAGCGGCGTGCTCACCGCCCGCCGTCTAGACGACTGGATCGAGCTCAACTTCCCAGCCAATCAGTCCCACCAGATTTCGGTACCCGACGGGCTGGCGGCGGCGCTGGGGGCAATACCTAAAGCCGTAGCGAAGAACTCCCTGGGCTACTTAGTAGAGCTAGAGTCAGCAGACGCCGTACGCAACTTACGGCCCGACTTCATCGCCCTTAAGCAGTTTCCCGTTCACGGTGTACTAGCTACTAGCCTCGGTGAGGCCCCCTACGACTTTGTCTCTCGCTTTTTCGTCCCGGCCCTCGGCGTCAACGAAGACCCAGTAACCGGAGCAGCCCACTGCTGCCTTAGCCCCTACTGGCGAGAAAAGCTGGGTAAGGCCTCCTTTCTTGCTTACCAGGCGTCGGCTCGGGGCGGCGTAGTTAAGATACAAGACGAGGGCGATCGCGTTCGCCTCAGCGGTCAAACTGTCACTATCTTGAGAGGGGAACTGCTTCACTGAGGCTGGTATAAGTACACCTCTACCTCTAGTCTTCAGCAGCGGCAACAGCCTCAGCAGACTTACCTAGGTTACCCAAGCCTGGTCCAGGCTGCTGATCGAGCCGCAGCGCTTGGGCCAGCGCCGATCGCGCCTGGGCCTTTTGCACCAGCGGGTCAAGCTGCTCCATGGTCAGTCCGCTGAGCAAACTGAGGTCTTGACGAGCTAGCCCCTTCAGCAGCATTTCCACGCACCAGGTCGCGCGGGCTTGCTCAAGGGTAAATGGTGCACCCATCGGCGAGACGATGTCGGCGGTTACGTCTGACCAAAGCTGTCGTACTTTCAGCGGGGTAATAGGCCTATCATCAGGGCCTAAAAACATAGCGGGTGAATCATCGCTGCGGCTCTTGAGCCAGCGAGTGAGCGGATTTTTGGTGTAGGTGCCGTAGCGTCGCCCCATGATCCACTGGTTAAGAGGTACCTGACGCTGGTGGGAACCAACTAGCAAAATGTGTTGATTACTATCGTAGAGCGCACTGCCGCGAGTCAGGATCGGTACCTCAGCGGCGGCCACCCCGGCCCCTAGTAAAACGTAGATCAGCGCGCAGGTCTGGCTGCCCGCCTTGCGGGCTGCCTGCATAATCTGGTGCACGACTGGCGCAGGGAGATCTACCCAGGTTTCTGTGTTGAGGAACTCAGCGGTCAGGTTAGGCTGAGCCGCTGTAGAGTCGTCTATGACCAGCTGCGGCGGCAGGCTGAGCCAGCTCACCACGCTATCCACAAAAGCGGTGCGGCTGGGCCAGAGGCCGTAGTATTCCACTGCTCCGTCAGTAGCGCTGTCGGGGCTGCCGCTGGTGATGCCATCGATCGCGCTATATCCAAGCAGCAGCGCCATGACTAAGCCTGCCAAATCCTCAGGAGGCACAGGAATATTGCTCTGGCTCAGCAGATCCTCCAGAGACTCGGTCATAAAGTCACGAATAGTTTGCAGCCCCTGGCCCATGGCCTGACTATTGGCAGCAGAAAACTGCCCTGCCTCGCCAATCACCGATCGCACCAGCTCCGAAAGCTGATCTAGCGTCTTTAAGCACTGAACTAAGAACTCTTGCAGATGGGCAGAGGGGGCTTGGTCCGTATTAGCTAGGTCAAAAGAATAGCTGGGTAGTACCTCTGCCTCCGTCATTACGGCGGCAAGCAAGCCGTGCTTGCTGCCGAACTGCCGAAACAACGTGACCTCGTTGACCTCGGCTAGATCAGCGACCTGTCTGGTGGTAGTAACCCCAACCCCTTGGCTGGAAAAGAGCTGAAACGCGGCATCTACAAGCCGCTGCCGAGCCGATCTGCGTTGATCTGCCATACAAAAAAGAAAGCGACACTTGCATTCTATCAAAAGAGCTGTTAATGTCGTAAATGTAAGCGTTACTTGCAAAAGGCTCTAGAGAGTACAGAGCTAAGCAAAGGCTTACCCCATTGTCTTGACCAGACTTGGCCTGGTCGATGGACTTAACCCTACCGCTCAGACAAGGATTTACTATGACAACACTAAACGCTGCCCCGTCTAGGCCCCGTACCAGTGACATCGACTGGACGCTGGTGGGCTTTTTAGGAGCCATCCACGGTGTCGCCCTGCTGGCTCCCTGGTTTTTCTCATGGTCGGCTTTGGGGATGATGGTAGCGCTGCACTGGCTGTTTGGCAGCATTGGTATCTGTCTGGGCTACCACCGCTTGCTCACCCACCGCAGTTTTCAGGTACCGCGCTGGCTGGAGTACGTGCTGGCTACCGTTGGTGCGATGGCGCTTCAGGGCGGGCCAATCTTTTGGGTGGCAGGGCACCGACAGCACCACCTCTACACCGAAGATGACGAAAAAGACCCCTACGCCGCTAGCCGAGGGTTTTGGTGGAGCCACATGCTGTGGATGATCTACCGCAATCCAGCAATATTCAACGGCCAGATTTACCGCAAATATGCGCCTGATATTGCCCGTGATCCTTACTATCGCTGGCTCGATCGCTACTTCTTGTTCTTGCAGGTGCCGGTTGCGATCGCCCTCTTTGCCCTCGGCGGCTGGTCCTTTGTGATCTACGGCGGCTTCCTCCGCATCGCGGTTCTATGGCACTCCACCTGGCTGATCAACTCTGCCACCCACATGTGGGGCAAGCGACGCTTTCACGTCGAAGATAACTCTGGCAATCTCTGGTGGACGGCGCTGCTCACCTACGGCGAAGGCTGGCACAACAACCACCACGCCTACCCCAACGTGGCCCCCGCAGGCTGGCGCTGGTGGGAAGTGGATGCCACCTGGTACGCCATTTGGGCGCTAGAGAAAGTAGGTCTAGCCCGGCGCGTAGTGCGTCCTTCAGCAGAGGCTTTAGCCCAGGTGCGATCGCGCTAATTCTGCCAGTAATAGAGCTGAAACCTTCCAATACAGCTTGAGCACAAAAAGCTTGGTTTTAGATCTCCTTGCAGCTAGCTGCAAGGAGATCTAAAGGAGATCTAGTTAGGGGTTAGCCAGTCACAGTATGCCGCTGCTAACCGAACGCTCGCATGGGGCAGTCTAGGGCCGACCGACCATCGGAGGCGGGATAAGCCAGCAGCTTGGGGCGTAAGCGCAGCGTTCCTACTTTAGGGCCTTCTCCGGCCCAATCAGTCTAAAAGCTGGAGAGTATCTCCGGCTTTGACTACCCCCTCACACAGGACCGCGCCGTAAACACCCGCAAACCCTTCGTGGACTTGGGCGATGTGCTTGATGATTTCAGGGTTAGCCTCAGACGTATCGGGATCAAGCGTCACCATCTTGCAGCGGGGGTCGCGCTCCAGAACGGTTATTTCCAAGGTTTCGCCAACCTTCAAACGCCTGCCCACTAGGTCGTTTTCGTAAAGCGGCGGCTTGTCTTCATGCCACGTCACGTAGAAATTGGCGCGGAAGCGTCGCTTATCAATGGTTGTTCCCAACGCTTCCGTCAGCAAATCTTCCAGCTGGGTTGAAAACAGCGCCAGGGGGCGGCAGTCAAACTGACATCGCTGCGTGAAGTGCAGCTTGAGCGTTGAGTCGTTAGCCACTGTCTTGAGGTGCTCCAAAAACGCATCATCAAGGCTGTAGGTTTCGCCATCCGGAGTTTCGACTTCGACCGAGAACTGCTCAGTGTCGGGATAGAGCGGGTTGATGCCAGGGGCCATCTTTTGCGCAGCTTCTAGATTGCCCGGTTTAACTGTAATCGCGGCCTCTTTGTAACGGGGTTTGTACAGCAGCAGAGATTCCTGATCGCGGGCCGTGTGCCAGGGAAACCCAGGATTTCCCCCATCTTTGACGATACTATAAAGGC
>JBARUP010000574.1:0-1903 GCA_049645805.1 Nodosilinea sp. | reverse complement strand
GCTCAACTGGGGCACCTCAAGCGAACCCAATCGCGCCTTTTGCTGCGGCAACGACTACCGTCCCGGACGGCTGGTGGGCGTCAGCCGCGACGAGCGGGCTATGCACGTTCAGCGATCGCGGCAGCGGGCGCAGGCCTACCTCCACTACCTGCAAACCCACGGGGCCGCCGACCTCAAGCCGCGAGGAGATCTCACCTGGACCAGCGACGGTATTGCCCTCGAACCCTACATTCGCGAAGCCCGCCGGGGTGTCGCCCTCACCACCGTTCGCCACGAAGATGTGGCCGAAACTTTCTTCCCAAACCAGGCTCGGGCACGCTGTTTCGATGACTCCGTGGGCATTGGCCAGTACCACTACATGGATTTACACGGCAACGACGTCAAGGGCCACGTTAGCCCTAAAGGAAAAGATGTTGTTGCCCTGCCCTTTAGCCTGCCCCTTGGGGCTCTAGTACCCCGCGATACCGATGGTCTAGTGCTCTCCTCCAAAAGCATTGGCACCACCCACATCACCAACGCGGCCTACCGCATGCACCCCATGGAGTGGGCCATTGGCGAAGCCAGCGGTTTTCTAGCGGTGTTTGCGGTATGGACAGGGTTAGAACCACGCCAGCTGGCTGCCGAAGAGCACTACATCCGAAAAATTCAGGGCTTTATGGCCCGCAGCGGCATTCCTATCTTTTGGTTCAACGACGTTAGCCACGATGACCCCGACTTTGAAGCTATTCAGGTGCTAGCGACGGCGGGTATTGTCCGCAGCGACGACCCAAGAAGCCTGCACTTTAAGCCCTATGCTCCGGTCAGTCGGGCCGTTGTGGCCGCAGCCTTGGTCAACGCGCTAAAGCTGACCACTACTCTGCCTGACCAGCCCAGCTTTAGCGACGTGCTGCCGGGCAGGCACTGGGCCTACATGCCAATAGAAACTCTGCGAGCCCACGGCATGATTGCCGGGGTGAGCAAAACCAGCTTTGCCCCCGACCTCCCTATCACCCGTGAACAGCTCTCTTTCTTGATTAAGCGGGCCATGCCCGAGGTCTACGACAGAGCCTTTGGTCGCACCCCCATCGATCGCCAAAACCTTCAGCGCCGCGAGCTATCGCGGACGCTCTACGAGGTGCTCAAGGGTCGGCTGGGCATTTAGCGCGGGGCCATAACTGTCAATTGACACAGCGGTTGACGGTCACAACGCGCTGGTGGCGTACTCGGTACCGCTGAGACATCGATCGAAGACTGGCCAGAGGCCGACGCTCGGCGAAAACAGCTATTTCTTCCTTATCTGACCGCACATGCAGGTTAAAAAGTGCTTTTGCCACAGCTTGGGTAATATAAATTACAACGGTAGCGCCTGAAACACTGTTCACTGGATTTTGACAATCAGGCGTTTATGGTCAGTTAAACTGATGAAATTGTTCAATCAAATCAAGCGCCAGCCGTCTGTAAAAGCCTTCAAGCGGCTGTTGCAGGTTGTGAGTGGAGTTGGCGTATGTCTGCTGGTGGCGACGGTCTGGTCGTCGCGGTTTTTGCCAGCCGTTGCTCAGTACGAAACCTACGAGGTTAAGTCGGTACCCGGCAATGTGATCTGGGGCGAACTGTTCAAGCCCGACAGCGAACCGATTCTGACGGTCAAGTCGGGCGATCGCATTCGCATGGAGACCGTATCTCACGAAGGCATTTTGGCCGACCAGGGCGACACGGTTGAGTTTTTGACCGGCGGCGGCATTAAAGCAGACGACATTCTGCCGGATCAAATCATTATTAAGGGAACCGTGCCCAAATCTGGGCCGGGGCCTCACGTGATCACGGGTCCTATCTATGTCGAAGATGCCGAGCCAGGTGATGTATTAGAAATCAAAACCATTGCCATTGACTACCGGGTGCCCTACGGGGTGATCTCGAACCGCCA
>JBARUP010000573.1:0-2599 GCA_049645805.1 Nodosilinea sp. | reverse complement strand
CACCAAGACGAAATCGACCAAGAAATTTCTCAAGAATGGCAAGTCACTCAAGCCAGCATGGCCCAAGCACCCAAGTCACCGTTTTACACTCGCATGAAAGCTAGAGGGCTACTGTAAGTGGCGATCGCTCTCTATATGGATGTCCACATTCCCCAAGCAATTACTAACCAATTGCGGCGTCGGGGTATAGACGTACTGACTGCGTTCGATGACGAAGCTCAAGAACTTCACGACGATCAACTTTTGGCGAGGGTAGCTCAGCTCAATCGAGTCCTCTTTACTCAGGATATTCGCTTTCGCGTTTTAGCTGAAACCTGGCAGATAGAAGGAAAACCTTTCTCCGGGTTAGTTTATGGCCATCAACTTGGCGGCACCATCGGCCAGTTTGTCAAAGACTTAGAGCTAATTGCCAAAGCTTCAGAGCCCGATGAGTGGAAAAATACGGTGGAATACATCCCTTACAAGTAGCCAGACTATAGTTTGGTGCTTTTGTAGCGTTTTGCCAAACCACAACAAACTGCTCAGGCTTGAGGGTTAAAAGGACCTGGGTTTCCCTTTGAGAGTTGGAAAACTCTACCTCATAGGCACAATCATCATAGACTTCGACGATGGTGCCCTGGTCGCCAGCCTGTAGCCGAGTTTCAGGAAGATCAACTAGAAGCTCGACAACGTCTAAGAAGTCAGGCTGGGTCATTTGCCCCTCCGGAACGTATAGAGTAACCGTAATTGCTCAGCTCAGTAGCCAATTAGACTGGTGCGAGGTAAGCGCTCGGGAAATGGCCTCCAAGGCATAGATACCGCACCGCTTTCAAGATTATTGCCCCTTTTCAGCGGCGTATCTACGGGGCTTCCGATTAAAATACGTGGGTACTAGAATATCGCTTCTATGCTAACCGCCCTGCACATCGAGAACTTTGCCCTGATCGATCACCTCGATCTTCGGCTAGAGGCTGGGCTAAATGTGCTCACGGGCGAGACCGGAGCCGGTAAATCTATTATTCTCGACGCCATCGATGCGGCCTTAGGGGGCAAGGCTAACCAGCGACTGGTGCGATCGGGCAGCCAAAAAGCCCTGGTAGAAGCATCGTTTGAAGTACCCGACGACGTTCACAACTGGGTCGCAGAGCAGGAGTTTCCTGCGGCCAAAGCACTAGTGCTGCGCCGCGAGCTGACGCTGGGCAAAACCCTGCGCAGTCGGTCATTTCTCAACGGCAGCTCGGCCACTCGCCTTCAGCTAGAGGGGCTGCGCCAAAAGCTAGTTGAAATTACCGCTCAGGGGCAAACAGTACAGCTCGGCTCCCCCGATCGCCAGCGCGAGTGGCTTGACGGCTTTGGGGGTGCTCCCCTAGCAGCCCAGCGGCAGCAGGTAGCGACAGACTACGGCGCGGCGACTCGGGCCAGACGTCGCCTGGAGGCCCGCCGCAAGGCCGACCAGCAGCGCCGCGACCAGTTTGATCTGCTGCAAATGCATCGCCAAGACCTAGAGCAGGCCCAGCTAGAGGACCCTGAGGAGCTGGAGAAACTAAGTCAGGAGCACGACCGCCTCAACCACAGCGTTGACCTACAGCAGAGCAGCTACAAGGCCTATCAAATTCTCTACGAGAGCGACGGCGGCAGCGCCTGCGCCGATCTGCTGGGCAAAGCCGAGGCCATTTTGATCGACATGGAGCGCTACGACAGCGCCATTACCCCCACGCTGGCCCTAGTTAGCGAAGCCCTTACCCAGGTAGAAGAAGCTGGCCGGGCCATCAACGCTTACGGAGCCAGCGTGGAGGCCGACCCCCAGCGGCTTGAAGAGGTGGAAGAGCGCATGCGACAGCTTAAGGGACTGTGCCGCCGCTACAGCCGCACCCTGCCGGAGCTGGTGGCCTACCGGGACGAGGTTAGCCAGTCGCTAGCCGAGCTGTCGGGCGAAGGCCAGTCTGTTGAAGCTCTAGAGGCCGAGGTCAGCAAAACAAGGGCAGCCCTAGAGGAGACGTGCGAGAAACTCACAAGTCTGCGACAGAGCGTTGCCCAGGAGCTAGAAACACGCCTGGTCAGTGAGCTTAAACCTCTGGCGATGGATCGGGTGCAGTTTGAAGTGGAACTTAAACCTGTAGTCCCAACCGCGACCGGGGCCGACAGCATCCGCTTCCTGTTTAGCCCCAACCCTGGCGAGCCGCTGCAACCGCTGTCCGAAACGGCTTCTGGCGGTGAGATGAGCCGGTTTTTGCTGGCCCTTAAGTCCTGCTTTTCCCAGGTCGATCCGGTGGGTACGCTGGTGTTTGACGAAATCGATGTGGGGGTGTCGGGGCGAGTCGCCCAGGCGATCGCCGAAAAGCTCTATCAGCTCGGTCGCCAGCATCAGGTGCTGTGCGTCACCCACCAGCCTATGGTTGCAGCCCTGGCCGATGCTCACTTTCGAGTCGATAAACAGATACTAGAGGCATCTACCGCCAATGGAAAAGAAGCTGAGACCGAGCGGACGGTAGTGCGAATACTGCCGCTCTCACCGGGCGATCGCCGCGAAGAACTAGCCCAGCTAGCCGGGGGAGAATCTCACGAGCAGTCGCTCTCCTTTGCGGAGTCGCTGCTGTCCCAGGCGAACAGTATCCGAGAA
>JBARUP010000572.1:0-3612 GCA_049645805.1 Nodosilinea sp. | reverse complement strand
AGGGAATACCAAACAGATTCCCCACTCGTAAGTTGCCGTTCATCGGGCACCTCGTAATCAAAACCGGAGGACAGGGAGCTGACCCTGAGGTACGCCGCCTATCCAATGAGCTTATTGTAACGAACTGTTAATGAGTCTCTAACTTATCCAGGGTGATGAGAGCCGAAGGAAATAGGGCGGGTTAGCGACGGCAAGAACTGTGAGACCAAGAGGCTTCACTAACTAGAGCTTTTTATCCTTAGCTTCCGGCGCATAGGTCAAAACCTCTCTGCCGATCGCCACGTAGTCCTGCCAGCCCGCCTCAGCCTTTGTGTCTTTAACGTCGTAGACCGCTGTTCCGGCTAGGGCTGCTTTTTGAAAAGCGGCGTAGCGACGAATGCCGCCCTCAAGTAGGGGCACGCTAGTAGTCGACAGCATTTCTCGAACCTCAGCCCCGGCCCGGCTGGGGTAGGGCGGAATCATTGTTAGCAGAACGCAGTAGGGTGCAATGGGCAGGCCAGCTAGATGCTGCACCATCAGCGCTAGCGCATCAAGGGCGAGAATATCTGGGGTGGTGGGCAGCACCAGCAAATCGCAGGTGGTCGCCAGCAAGGCCAAGTCATCGGCAACCGGGCGGGCCGGGGTGTCAATTACCACGTGGCCGTGAGAACTAGAGACTTCTCTAGCCTGCCACTGATCAACCACCACAAAGGGCAGCTCGCCCCGACTGGCCCAGGTTAGGGCCGACTGATTGGGGTCAGCATCAATCAGCAGCGTGCCAGCGTAGCCCTGCAAGAAAGCCGCTAGGTGAATAGCGGTAGTGGTTTTGCCCACGCCTCCTTTAAAGCTGGCTACGGTCACAATCATGGCTGTAGTGAGCAAGCTCTGGCAGAGTTAGCCAAATGGCGGTTAGGGATAGCATTGTATCGGCCCTGACTCGATCCGTATCAAGGGAACTACCGCGAAGCAACCAGCACCACACCGCCCATAATCAGCCCCAGCCCTACTAAACGGCCGGACGAAAGGTCTTCTTTAAAGACCACTACCCCAATCAATACTGACGCGAGATAGATTACCGAAGCAGCCGGGGCCGCCACGCTAAGCTCAACTCGGGTGAGCACCAGAATATAAAATATCGCACCGATACCATAGGCCATCAGACCTATAATCAGTGCCGGAGTCGTAGCAATGCTCAAGATGTGGCCGAGGGCATTGGTGCTAGTGACCTGACCTAGCTGCACTGCCCCAAGCTTGAGAAAAAGCTGGCCAAAGGCGCTGGCCAGTACCGCGACTAGCAGCAGACTAAATTCCTGAATGGTCACGGCCTTTCCTCGGCGTAAATCGGCATCAGTTTGGTCAAAGCAAGCGCTACTACGGGCATATGTGCCTACAGCCTCAGCTACAGAAGCTAGAGAGGTATAGTAGCGAACTTTCAGCCAAAGGAAAACAGGTCTACGGGCCAAGCCTGTTTCCCCAAGCTACGATAGAAAGCACTGCATAGCTCCTGAATTATGACCGGCAAAACTCTTCTGGTTGGGCTGCGTGCCGACCAGTTTCGCCATCCCCTCGATCTTGAAGCCACCCGGGCTCTGAAGCAGCTGCCAGGGCTAGACGTTATGGTCCGCATGGCTCTAGCTCCCCTGGCGGAGCGGTTCTTTCACCTCGACCACTTGGCCTCTAGTTTGCAGGTGAGCGATCGCCAGCTGCCCGACCTGCACCAGTCGCTGGTAGAAGCCTGCAAAATCCTAGATTTAGAGGTGCCCCAGCTCTACGTGCGCCAAAACCCGGTGCCCAATGCCTACACCTTTGCCATGCGGGGCGAGCAGCCCTTTATCGTCATCCACACGGCGCTGATCGAGCTGCTGACGCCCGCTGAAACCCAGGCAGTGATTGCCCACGAGCTGGGCCACCTGAAGTGTGAGCACAGCGTTTACCTGACCCTAGCCAATCTGATCACGATGGCCGCTGGCCAGCTGCCCCTGGGTGAAGTGCTGGCCCAGAATCTCCAGAATCAGCTGATGGAGTGGGTGCGCTGTGCCGAGTTCACCTGCGATCGCGCCGCCCTGCTGGTAGCTCAAGATCCTCGTACTGTCGCCTCGCTGCTAATGAAGCTCTGCGGCGGCTCCCCCTCGCTGGCAGACCAGCTCAACGTAGACGCTTTTATTGAGCAGGCCCGCGCCTACGACGCTCTCGGCGACGATGCTATAGGCGACGCCCTTAAGCAGGTTCGCACCCAGGGGCTCACCCACCCGGTCCCCGTGCTGCGGGCCAGAGAGATCGATCGCTGGGCCAGCAGCCAAGACTATTTCGCTCTGGTGAAAAGTCAGCCAGATCAGTATAATAGTGGTTCATCCAAGGGCGGATGGCGGAATTGGTAGACGCACCACACTCAAAATGTGGCGACTTCGGTTGTGCGAGTTCGAGTCTCGCTCCGCCCATTAATGACGTTTTGACGCACTAGAGTAGGCACAGATGTTCACATTTTGCAGAGGTGAACGTTGTACCGCCCGTGAATCATCAGAATGATGCAGCGCTATGGTTTTTCAGGAGCAAGCCGCGAATTGCGCTTGCCTGCTTACTTGACCAACAAAAGCTCACTGCTTGCTCTCAGCATTCTATACTTCAACTTTCTCTATCAGCTGATGGATCACCCATGGGTTAAACGCCCCTGTTTTTAGCAGATCCCACACAGATGTAAACGGCCCCTGAATCTGTCGGTAGCGGAGCAGATGCTCAATACGCCAGGAGTTCATTGCTGGCAGACTAGCGAGCTGGTCGGCGCTGGAAGTGTTCAAGTCGAGTTTGGCGGGGGCCGCCGCCGCAGGCCTTGGCGGTTCGACGGGGGCGATTGGTGAGACAGCCGCGCCGGGCTCAGACAAACCGGTCGTAGGCACGGCCTGAAGTGCGGCGCGAGCATCAATCAAACCACTCCCCAGCGCTTGGGCTTCGCTAGCGTCGAGAGGTTGTGCCGTTTGTTTGATGAGATGAATAGCGGCGGCGGCGCTGAGCTGTCGATTGAGCGAAAACATTAGCGCCAGCAGGCCAGTCACGTGGGGAGCGGCGAACGAGGTGCCCCACACATAGGCGTGTTGGCCGATGGGCGTGGCTGCGTAGAGGGCGATTCCAGCCTGCCCTGATTCTCCTCCAGGGGCGGCTACCGTTACGCTGTTTGAACCGAAATAAGAATAGCCTGCTCTGGTGTGAGTCGCGGTAGTGGCAGCGACGCTACAGAGAGACTTGAGATAGGGATAGTGGTGAGCATAGGCAGAGGGATAGTGAACTTTATCAGCCTGCTGAGGCTCACCGAGCCGGTAGTTACCGGCAGAAGCCACAATAGCAAAGCCCTGACGATCAGCTTCTATGAGCGCCTCGCGGATGCCGATATGCTCGCCTCGAATCCGCCAGCTGAGGTTAATAATGCCGCGATCGCCCGCCGGTAATAGCGCGATCGCCTGACGGATGGCCGCCGCCCTGAGGCCATAGCCCAAAGCACCCGATATTTTCACCGGAAGCACGGCGCATCCCGGCGCGATGCCTTGAACAACATGGGTCCCTCGCTCAACTCCGGAGCCGCTGTTAGAGCGGTCTGCGCCCTGACCGCTGACAATACTGGCGACCTGAGTACCGTGAGTA
>JBARUP010000571.1:0-6394 GCA_049645805.1 Nodosilinea sp. | reverse complement strand
CCTGCTGGCTAGGCTAGCCAGCAGGCCAGGGGAAAGATTAGATACTGTAGAAAAAACAGCTTCCAGATGAACTGGTAAAACTGCGGATAAGCAAGGCTGCGCTGACCCGTCACTGCCTGATTACCGTGGGGTACTTGCAGGCTCACCCACCACAGCAGGGCCAGTATTAGCAGGTGAGAGCCAGCTAGTAACAGCTGGTTAGTGCCAGCCAGCCAAGGAGCAGCTATTGCCATACCCAGGTAGCAGGCGGTAAGGATGCCGCGAGCTAGATCAAATACCCTGTGCTGCCCTAGCTTAACCGATAGGGTACTGATGCCGTAGCGGCGATCGCCCTCAATATCAGGAATATCTTTAAACAGGGCAATGGCTATGCTAAACAGCAGTATAAAGGCTGTTAGCGCCCAGACTCTGCCGGGAATGGCGAGGGGCAGCCCAAGGCGAGCGCTGATGTGTAGAAACAGGCCTAGGTTTACCACTGCCCCTCGCACCGCCAGAATGCACACCGAGGCCCAAAATGGAAACCGCTTGAGACGCACGGGGGGCAGCGAGTAGGCGGTACCGATGATCAGGCTCAGGCCTACGGTTGCCAGCAGCCAGTGGCCCCCTGCCGCAGCGATCCCTAGTGCTCCTAGGGCAGCCAGACCAACAATCCAGCGGCCATCAGCGATTGAAAACTCTCCGGCGGCTAAGGGGAGGTGGGGTTTATTGATGCGATCGATGGCAATATCCTCTAGCTGATTGAGCCCCACAATGTAGAGGTTGCCAAGCAAGCAGGCCGCTCCAGTAACGCCTATTAAGCTCAGCAGCAGCCCGGCGGAGGGAAAATCTGGCCCTAGATCGGCCAGAACGACAGCCGCAATGCCTAAGACGCTGAGGCTAGTACCAATCACCGTGTGGGGTCGCCAAAACTTCCACAGAGCGTAGAACCAGGACAGGGGAGCTTGAGTGAAATGTAGGCGATTGCCTGAAGGAATAGTCGAGTTTGGCGGGGCAGCGTTGGGCATAGATGAAAGTAATGTTGCTGAAGCCTTAGTTCTTTAGCTTATCGGCTGATGGTCAGCCTATTGACGACCTACACGGTCTTAGAATCAGCTTTCTTGACTTTGAGTGGGACTGCCTCGCATCGCTTCAATGTCTAGCCAGGTAATAACTACCCCCGCTATAGGCACAGCCAGAAACAACCCCAGTACCCCAGCCACGGTAGCGCCCACAATTAGCGCAAAGAACATTACTACGGGGTTAATATCTAACGAGTCTTTCATCACGTAGGGCAGCAGCAGGTTTTCTTCGACCTGCTGCAGAATGATGCACACAACAAGTGCCTGAATCGATAGCCATACACTCTGGGACAGCAGCAGCAGTGCTACCAGCCCAACTCCTGCGGTAGCGCCAATGCCTGGGATTAAATCGAATAGGCCAGCAATCAAGGCGAGCACTAGAGGAAAAGGAACGCCCAGGATCAGAAATACAACAAAAGCAGAGACGCCAAAAAAGATCGACAGCAGCAGCCGACCCCAGAAAAAGCCCAGCAGGTTGCGCTGTAGCACGGTGTTAAACCGCTCTTTGTTGCGGATGGGAACATGGTTGAGTAGCCACCACCACACCTTGGCCCCATCCAGCATCATGAACAGAGTAACAACAGCGATCAGAATGGCTAGCACCAGGTTAGCTAAGGTAGATTGCAGTAGCCCTAGCCCTGCTGTCAAGATGGCTACAGCCTGATTTTGTAGCTGAGGCTCTATTCCCTGCACGTCAACGGGTAGATTTAAGGTTTTCAGCAGCTGCTCTAGCTGGCCGAGCCAGGGCACTACTGACTTAGAAAAGTCCTGCATGCTGCTAGCGAGCTGCTGTCCTTGAGACAACACCACCATGCCTAAGGTTAGAGAAAGGCCAATCAAGACTGTTAAGCAGACTAGGAATACGACTGTAGTGGCTACCTGTCGCGGCATCCATCGGCTTAACAACGTGGTGGGATGGCTCAGCAAAAACGACAAAATAGTAGCGCTGACAAACACTACTACCAGCACCTCAAAATAGGCCAGCAGCTGAATCGCAGCCCAGCCGCTAGCAAACAAAAGCAGAAATCGCGCCAAGGTACTGGCACTCAAAATAGTCCAGAGGTTGTCTCTGCTGCGGAGTTTTGTACCCTGAGGCTGTTCTTGAGGCCCTTCAGCTTTCATCAACAGTAGGAGCCTGCACCAGCACAAAGGGTTGCACAATTAAGGATTGAAACGGCTGCTTAGCTGTTTGATCCCAAATTTCTAGCTGAAAAGGCGAGGGTTTGACTAGTAAAGCTCCAGCAATCCATCGGTTGACTACCGTGACGTTATCGGTGGCGATCGCTACTCCCACCTCAGCTAAATCCAAACTTTGGTCAACCACCACCACTGCTCCTCGGTTGGCGTGGGGGCTGATCCAGGCCCAGTCGGCGGGGGCAACCATTTCCGAGAGTTCACGCTTAAGGTCTTGAGTCATACTGCGGAGAGTGCGATTCGCGGGTCTGTTTTAGGCTACCAGATGACGATGGCGGTAAGTGAATAGAGTAGAGCTAGCGGCCTAGCTCGTGCAGACGATGAATTTCGGCAGCGCATTTAGCTGTCAGGGCTTCTAGTCCGGCTCGGTCAGTGGAAGGGGGCGGAGCGAGCGGAGCACCAATGCGGAGGGTGAGGGGAACAGGACGAGGAATAGCAGCTCCCTGCTTAAAAATTCGCTGTGTACCCCAAAGGCTAACGGGCAGCAGGGGCACCTGGGCTTTGGCGGCAATCAGCGCTGCGCCAATTTTAGGCTCTGGAATGCGGCCGTCAGAGGTGCGGGTGCCCTGGAGGAAGATGCCTACGGCCCAGCCCTGCTCAAGCTGCTTGATAGCTTCGCGAATAGCGCTGCGATCGGCGCTGCCCCGTTTGACAGGGTAGGCTCCGTAGAGGCGAATAGCCTGATTGAGCACGGGCACCTTGAACAGCTCTTCTTTGGCCATGTAGGAGACGGGACGACGCACGGCGGCAGAGAGCAGCGGCGGGTCGAAGTCGCTAGCATGGTTGGCGACTACAATTAGCGGGCCAGTTTTGGGTACCTGATCGGTTCCATAGACCCGGCCCCGAAAATATAGGCCCAGCATGGGGCTTACCACCGTCCACTTAAACAGGTGGTACCACAACAAATTCACGGGAGGTTCGCGATCGCGGCTCATCACTAATAGCTTTCGAATCCTGACATTTCGGTTTTAGATCCTAGCCTTTCCTTAGCAGGCGCTTAGCAATGACATTGGCTAATACTTAGCATTGCACGTCTTTCTGCCTCCTCTAAGTGGCTTTTGAGCAATCACGGGAAGACTAGTACAGCTCAGAACATCAGGCTTAGGCCGACAGTTTCTCTACCTGCTCCAAACTACTCACGTTGACTAGAGCCAGCTCGCGACAGGTGCGCTTGATCAGCCCGGTGAGCACATTTCCTGGTCCGACTTCTACCACCGTATCTACGCCCAGCTTTGGTAGGGCTAGGGTGATTTCGCGCCAGCGCACCGGACCCGTCATTTGCTGCACCAGGCGCTGCTTTAGAACTGCCCCATCGGTGCTAGGGGTAGGATCTACGTTAGAGAGCACGGGTACCTGTGCCGTCGCAAAGGCCGTAGACTCTAGCACCTGCTGAAACGTAGCGGCAGCATCGCTCATCAGCGGTGAGTGAAAGGCTCCGCTGACGTTGAGCTTCACGGCGCGCTTGGCTTTCACCCCTTCCATTAAGGCGGTAACCGCAGCGGGGGTGCCCGAAATGACAACCTGGCCAGGATTATTGTCGTTGGCCAACACTACGCCAGGTGTAGCCTCAATCTTGGCGGCTAGCTCATCGGCGTCAAAGCCAAGCAGGGCTGCCATCATGCCGTCCGAGGCTTGGGCCATTAGCTCGGCTCGATGCTGCACTAAGGCTAAGCCAGCAGCAAAGTCAAAGACTTCAGCAGTGTAGAGGGCTACATACTCCCCTAAACTGTGGCCTGCTACTACAGCGGGCTGGTGACCCTGCGCCTTGAGTAAGTCAGCAAGAATGCTTTCTACCACGTATAGGCAGGGCTGGGTATAGAGCGTGTTGGATACCTTATCTTCGGTATCTTTCGCCACGTTTAGTACCGACCAGCCCAGGACTGATTCAGCCTCGGCAAAGCGCTGTTGCGCCGAGGCCAGCGTCGCCAAGTCTGCTCCCATACCGATCGCCTGGGAACCTTGTCCAGGAAACACCCACGCTGCATTTGCCATGCCAGTACCTTACTTAAGCTGCAAAGCAATACTGTCTCACAAAATGTTCACGCTAAATAGGTGTAGCTAGCTCCACTGAATGATGGCAGACCCCCAGGTTAGTCCAGCTCCAAACCCAGCCGTGGCAATAATATTTCCAGGCCGAATTTTACCTGCCCTCACAGCCTCGTCAAGGGCGATTGGAATAGAGGCGGCTGAAGTATTGCCGTGGTAGGCCACGTTGCTGATCACCTGCTCTGCGGGTACGCCCAGGCGGTCGGCAACCGCGTCAAGAATGCGCTGGTTGGCCTGGTGCAGCACCAGCCAGTCGATATCGGTGGTGGTCAGGCTGGCTCTAAACAGTGCTTTTTCAATCACCTCGGGGACGCGGCTGACGGCAAACTTGTAGACCTCGCGTCCGTTCATAGTGATGGGGCCGAAAGTGCCCTGCTGGGCGGTTACGTCATCGGCTAGCAGAACTGACTGGGCTTGGTAGGCGAGATTGAGGTGATGGTTGAGGGAGCCATCGCTGCAGAGCTCAAAGCCGAGCAGGCGATCGCGATCGCCTGCTCGCAGTACCACTGCCCCAGCCCCGTCCGCAAACAGCACACAGGTGGTGCGATCGTCCCAGTTAACCCAGCGGGAGAGCACGTCTGCTCCGATTACCACCACGTTTTTGAACACCCCGGTGCGAATGTACTGTGCAGCCGTGACTAAAGCAAACACAAATCCTGAGCAGGCCGCTGTGAGATCAAAGGCAACGGCTCGGGTAGCCCCTAAAGCCGCCTGCACCTGACAGGCACTGCCAAACATATCGTCAGGAGTGGACGTAGCCAGCACAATTAAATCTACCGCTTCAGCTTCTAGATTAGCCATGGACAGCGCATTGCGGGCTGCCTCAGCCGCTAAAGACGTCAGTGAATCGGTAGGGGAGGCTACGTTGCGCTGGCGGATGCCTGTGCGGCTTGAGATCCACTCATCAGAGGTGTCAACGCGCTGGCTGAGTTGATCGTTGGTGAGCTGCGTAGTTAGGCGTGCCGAACC
Organism: Nodosilinea sp.; assembly: GCA_049645805.1. Lineage (GTDB taxonomy): Bacteria > Cyanobacteriota > Cyanobacteriia > Phormidesmidales > Phormidesmidaceae > Nodosilinea. The sequence continues at coordinate 1,127 of JBARUP010000571.1, read as the reverse complement.
GCTGCCCACCAGTGACACACCGGGCATAAACTGTTCCACGGGTCATTCTCCGTCTGCTGCGGGTGTGGCCACCCGCTGGTACTGAGCCTGAATGCGGTCCTGAACGCGGTTGTCGACCGCTTCTTTAGCTAGGCGAATAGCGTTAAAAACCGAGGGAGCCTGGGAGCTGCCGTGGCTAATCACCGTTACTCCAGCTACCCCTAGCAGTAGCCCGCCGCCGTGTTCAGCATGATCTACCCGCTGCTTGATGCGACGCAGGTTGGGTTTAAGAATTGATGCTCCAACCTTACCGCGTAGGCCCTGTGGCAGCTCTTCTCGCAAAATCTGTAGCACTGACTCGCCCACGGCCTCGGCAAACTTGAGCAACACGTTGCCAACAAAACCGTCGCAGACTACCACGTCGAACTGACCTGAGAGAATATCTCGTCCTTCGGCATTGCCCGCAAAGGGAACGTTGGGGTTTTCTTCTAGCAGCTGGTGAGCCCTAAGAGCCGCATCGTTGCCCTTGCTTGGCTCTTCGCCGATGTTGATGAGCCCGACTCGGGGAGTCTCAACTCCAAGCACGTATCGTGAGTAGATGGTACCCATGATGGCGAACTGTTCCAGGTACTTGGGCCGACAGTCTACATTGGCCCCCACGTCTAAAATCAAGACTGACTTGTTGGCCACCACGGTGGGAAATACCGCCCCGATCGCGGGTCGATCGATGCCCTTTAATCGCCCCAGGCGCAGCAAAGCTGCCGCCATGGCCGCCCCTGAGTGCCCCGCCGACACGACCGCGTCGGCCTCGTTACGCTTGACTAAATCCATAGCCACGTTAATTGAGGCATGGGGCTTTCTGCGCAGAGCGCTAAGGGGCTCCTCGTGCATTTCGATGCTGCCCTCGGCAGGCACCAGCTCAACACCTGCAAGCTGCTCGGCGCTGGCCGTCGATGCCTTAATTTTGTCGATATCGCCTACCAGAGCCACATCGACCTCTAGCTCGGCCCTGGCGCGGATGGCACCTGCGACAATTTCGCCAGGAGCGAAGTCGCCTCCCATCGCGTCAATGGCAATGCGTGCCCGGTTGAAACCCATCGGTTAAATCTGTTAAAAACCTGAGCAAATTCTAGCAGACTACCCTACCG
>JBARUP010000570.1:0-3185 GCA_049645805.1 Nodosilinea sp. | reverse complement strand
CGCCGGTACCGATGACGGCGGTCTTTAGAGATTTACCCATTAAAACTACCTAGAGCTATTAAGCTATAAATTAATCATGTCAATACATTTGAGTGGTGACACCACCCCCTTAGAGCCCCTTAGCAATTCGTTGACAGCTTTTGCAACTGCTTTTCACCGAGTCCCGCTTAGCAGCTGTAGTTTTCCCACAGATGACGTTAGCACTAGACTCGGGCGAATCCTTTACTGCTCTACAGACTACATGGCCAAACTAGATACGTTCCGGAAGATAAAGGGATATTGCTGAAAAATTCAGATCTGTCGTCGGGCTATGAAGCTTTTGCAAACTCTTGGGCCTTAAGGGCAGGCTTTCCTAAGGGCGGTCTGCCTATCTTGCCCAGTTTTCATATTTTCTTTTCACGTAAGGCCTAACCCTCTGGCTCACAAACAGAAATTATGGGGCAATATGGGAGGGCTACCCGACAAAGGGTATTTCTCTTGCTAAAGCTATGACTAGTGAACCAGCTGACCTGTTAGGGAGTCAGGACGTAGTGCGCCGGGCTAGTGTTTGGGGTGGATTAGGGATAGTCTGGCTGGGACTGATGGGTCTACCGACCTTGGCCCAGATTCCAGCGCTGTCAGCGCCGCCCGCCCGCCCAGCGCTGCCGCTAGAAACTGAAGCTGAAGAGGTATTTGACGTCTATCGTCTGGGGCCGGGGGACACTATTTTTGTTGGAGTGCAGCGGTTTCCTGACTTAAGCTTCCCGGCTACCCTAGACGTGCAGGGCAATGTAGTCGTGCCCCTAGTTGGCACCGTCAACCTAACGGGGCTCACCCTAGACCAGGCCCGCGACACTCTGTACCGCCTCTATGACCAGTACGTAGTTGACCCAGACGTGTCGCTTATTCTCACAGCTCAGCGCCCGGTCGAGGTGACGGTCATTGGTGAAGTACCGCGTCCGGGGCTATATCCGCTGGAGGCACCGAACCTGACAGTAGCGCTGCTAACGGCGGGAGGGGCAGCTACGCTAGCCGACCTGCGTACGGTTCAAGTCGACCGTCTCCTGCGGGATGGTTCGCTGCTGTCCCGCCAAATCGATCTGTTTACGCCGCTGCTACAGGGGAAATCTGTACCCCAGCTGCGACTTCAGGATGGCGATGTCGTTACTGTGCCCCGACTGGCTCCGGAAGATGTAGAGGGCTACGATCGCGCCTTAGTAGCCACCTCAACCCTGGCGCAGCCCGAAATTACCGTCCGGGTGCTGAATCGAGCGGCTGGGTCGCGGGGGCTAGAAGCTCGGTTTGGGGCTATCAACCTGCGCAACGGCAGCCGCTTTTTGGATGCCCTAGCGGTAGCGGGGGTGAACCCCGATGTCGCGGCCTACAACCGCATTGCGGTGCTGCGGTTTAACCCTGAAACCGGAAGTGCCGATACGATTGTGGTAGATGCTGTGGCCGCGGTTTCAGGCGATCTAAGTCAGAACATTCCGCTTCAGGAGAACGACATTCTGGTGGTCGATCGCAACCTGCTGGCGCGGGTGAGTTATGCCCTCAATACCTTTACTCAGCCCTTTCGAGATGTGCTGGGCTTTTTGCTCTTTTTTGACTCTCTAACCAACTCGGCAGATTCACTATTTAGGCCCTAGGGAAAACGGCGATGTCTCCTTTCTTTAAGCGCTATCTGCTGGCCTTAGATCGCTACAAGTGGCCTAGTCTGGCGACGCTGCTGGGTATTTTGGGCATTTCAACAGTGGTGGTGATGCAGCCTCCCCCTCCAGCCCAGTATCGGGGCGAAGGAGTGCTGGTGCAGAATGCCCCGGTGGTGGCTCTGACGGCAACCGGTACTGAGGTGCAGCAGCGTGGGCAGGGTATTATTTCGGAGCAATTTTTGCTGGCCGATGTGCTGCTACAGCAGGTGTCGCAGGAGCTGGGGCGGCGGGGTATGCCGCTGGCTCCGGAGGTGATTCGCGATCGCACAACGGTCACTCTGGAGAGTGTTGAGGATAAAGAAACTCAGGTACAGCGCGTAACGGTGGTTTTTCACAGCGACAGCGAGGAGCAGACTCAGCTTACCCTTGGCCTGCTCTTTGAGGCGATGGTTGAGCTGAGCCGGGTGACTAATCGAGCCCGACTGCGGGCCATTGTTACCGCCTTAGACGAGCGCCTGCCGGGGGTTGAGGCCGATCTGCGGGCTGCTGAACAAGCTCTCCAAGCCTACGACCGCACTGAAGGTCCGGCTGTTCAGGCGGCCCTCGACGGCAGCCTGCTGGGGGCGATCTCCGGTGGGCAGCAGCAGCAGCGGCAAAACCAGATTATTCTGGCCGGGCTCGATTCCCAGATTCAGAGTTTGCAGCAGCAGCTAGGGCTGTCGCCGGAGCAGGCGCTGACCGCCTCGGCCCTGAGCGCCGATCCGATTATTGCCCAGCTGCGATCGCAGATTCTAGAAGCCGAAACTCAGCTTAGGCTGCTGTCGCCGACGCTGCGCGAGTCGCACCCGACTATGCAGGATCTGCAACAGAACCTGACGACCTACAACGACCTACTGAGCGAACGAGCCCGGGAGGTTGTGGGCGGTCAGGACTTAGCGGCCCTGCCCAGCGTCGGCGACGTGCGCCAAAACAGCGCCCTCGATCCGGCTCGCGCCGCCCTGGCCAACCAGCTGGTTGCCCTCAGCGCCGAGCGGGCGGCTTTGGCCAGCCAGCAGCAGGCGCTCAGCCAGGCCGACGGACAGCTGCGGCAGCAGTACTCAGGGCTACCCAACAAGCAGCTAGAGCGCGATCGCCTGGCCCAAAAAGTTGCTCTCAACCAGGCTCTTTACGACCAGATTCAGGCTAAGCGCATTGATGCCCAAGCCGCCGAGGCCGAAACCGTTAGCAGTTTGATTGTGGCCGAGCCGCCCACTGTGATGACCCAGCTTGAGTCTTCGACTAGTTCCGTTGTGCTTATGGTCGCGGGCGGGCTGCTGGGGCTGGTCGCTGCCGGGGCCGCAGCCTTTCTGCTCGACAGGCTCGACAGCACCGCTCGCACGGTTGACGACATTCAGGACATCCTGAGCGATCAGGAGGTGCCGGTGCTGGGGCTGGTGCCAGTCCTAGGAGCTACCTCAGCCCGGGGCTGGCCCGTGCTCTATCAGCCTCACTCCTCCGACCTAGAGGTCTACGAGCGGTTGCGCAGCAGCCTGCGCCGGTCGGTCAGTGAGGCAGGGG
>JBARUP010000569.1:0-1562 GCA_049645805.1 Nodosilinea sp. | reverse complement strand
CCTCTAGGTCGGCCTGGAGCTGCCGATAAAACTCTGACTGGCGTAGGGCAATAGCCACCGAGCGGGCCAGCCGCTCGATCAGGCGAATTTCCCAATTGCGCCAGCGGCGGGGCTGAGCGCACTGGTTAATTACCAACAGTCCCCAGGGCCTGTCGTTGTACACAATGGGCATGACCAGCTTGGCCCTAATCTGTAGGGTTTGCAGCAGGGCAACGTGGTCGGGGCCAAATCCGGCTTGCTCAATGTCTTCAATCGCCTGCACGTGTTCGTAGTTGTAGGCTTCGGCAGAGCTATTGACAAAGCCGCTGTCTTCAATGGTTTGTCCCAGAATGGAGCGCCAGGGGGGCATCACCGATTCGACTACAACTGTGCGCTGGGTTTCGGCATCAAACTTATAAATTAGCGTTCGATCGGCCTTGAGCAGCTGGCGCACTTCTGTAACGGTCGTGGAAAGGATATCTTGGAGGTCCAGCGATTCATGGATGCGCTGAGTTAGGGTGGTGAGAATGCGATCGCACTTGGCCTGCTCCTGGAGTTGTTCGGTGCGCCCCTGCACCAGACGCTCTAGCTCAGAGCTGTGGTTTTTCCAGAGGGCTAGCTGCTCACCATCAGATGATTTTAAGGCCTGCCAGAGATTGCTAAACGAGGTGTGTAGGTCTTGCCGATCGAGATGAAAAAGTAGGTCAGACTGGGTAATAACTCCCAGGGTTTGCCCTTCGGGGGCTACCACCAGCAAGCATGGCAAATGCTGCTGGTTCATTTCTTGATAAGCCAGCCAAAGCGAATCGCTGGGCTGCAAGCAAAACTGCGCATCGCGCATGATTGTCTGTACCGAGAGCTGCCCCAGATCGAGCTGGCGGGCCTGACACCGCAGCACATCTTGCCGCAGTACCTGCCCAACCAGCCCGCAAGTTTCTGGATCAAGTACCGCCACACAACCGACCGAATGCTCAGCCAGCAGCGCTGCCACAGCTACCGCTGAATCAGTAGGGCTAGCGGTAATCAGGTTAGTATTCATGCGCGACTGCACCGGCTGCAGCTTAAGCACGTGGGGAGGCAACAGCACCTGCTGTAGGGATATGGCGGTAATCAACCGCACCGGGCGCTGGCTATCATCAACTAGAGGCAGATGGCGAATCTGCCCCTGCTGCATGAGCTCTAAAACATCTAGTGGTTTAATATCTTGGCTAACGGACTGCACCGTGAGCGCCTTGGTAATGTGCTGGTGGATTGGGGCAGTAAGGGCTATACCACCAGCAATTAGGCGAATGACATCGCGATCGGTGACCAGCCCCACTAGCCGAGAGCCCTCTACCACTAGCACACAGCTATGGCCCTGGGTCGCGCCATCGCCAAGGTGTTTAATGACGTCTAGCAGAGTAGCGGCTGTGGGTACCGTGATTGGGGCAGTGCCCAGACGCCATAGTGGCCTAGGTGAGCCTGGATTAAGGGCAAGCTCGTTAACTTGATTTGTCATGGCTTTGACCGCCAGTAGAAGAACGAAATTGAGGCAGTGCATCCCTGGGTCCTAGCTGACCAATCGGAATAGAGTCGTTTGGTAT
>JBARUP010000568.1:0-1599 GCA_049645805.1 Nodosilinea sp. | reverse complement strand
CTCCAGAGCCGTCCCCTAGGCTGCGCACCGACTGCACCAGCCCTTTGCCAAAGGTGCGGGTGCCGACCAGCAGCGCTCGTTCGTTATCGCGTAGCGCCCCCGATAGAATCTCGCTAGCGCTAGCCGAACCGCCGTCCACAAGCACGACCAGAGGCTTATCGGTGCGGGCGCGGCTGTTGGCGTTTTCTTCATCCACTACCCCCTGTCGGTTCACCGTTGAAACGATAATACCGTTGTCGAGCCACATGCGCGCGATGTCAATGCTGGAATACAGCAGCCCGCCTGGGTTAGAGCGTAGGTCAAGAATGTAGCCTGTTACCCCTTGGCTTTCTAGATCGTCAATCGCTTCGCCCATCTCGGTAGCCGCATTGGCGCTGAACTGGGTAAGGCGAATGTAGCCTACCTGGCCCTCGGGGCCGGCCTGAACGCTGTAGCGCACCGGATGAATCTCAATTCTAGCCCGGGTGATGAGCACCTCTAGCTCTCGCTCGTCCCGGCGAATAGTGAGCGTTACCGAAGATCCTACGGGGCCGCGGATGAGGCTGACAGCATCGTTGAGCTCCATATCTTCAGTCGATTGACCGTCAATGGCCAAGATGACATCCTGGGAACGAATGCCAGCGTCGAAGGCGGGAGTATCTTCAATGGGGGCTACTACCACGATATCTTTGGTTTCTTCGTCCTGGGAGATTTGGATGCCCACCCCGGTGAGCTCACCGGAGGTGTCGATCTGCATGCTGCGAAATTCTTCGGGATCCATGAAGCGAGTGTAGGGATCTTCCAGCTTCTCTAGCATCTCGCGGATGGCTCCGTAGGCCTCCTCCTGATCGGTATAATCTCGTCCTAAGTAATCGGTCCGTACCTCGTCCCAGTCAACCTGGTTGAAGGTGGCATCGACAAAGTTGCGGTCGATGAGCTGCCAAACTTGATCGATTAGTTCTTTGGGGCTTTCTTCAAAGAAAGCTTTGCTCTGGGACAGGTGAATTCCAGCGCCCGTTACAGTTACCGCAGCCACAGCGATGGCGGTTGCGCTCAGGATTAGTCCGCGCTTTGCAAGTGTCATGTGATCTAGGTTCTAGCAGCAAATTACGCTCAATCTAACACACCAAACTAAGAAGCAAAGGGAATATTTTGTGAGGAACTTTACTGCTGTCCACACCAGTGATAATAGACACACAGCATCTTTATATTTGAGGAGAATAGCGCTTTTGAAGCCCATCAATTCGAATTGAAAGGTTATTGGGTTGAAAATTTATTACTCTACATCCAGATGAACTCTAGTGCTGTGCTGGACAAGGTGCCACGCTATAATCGCTTTACTTTGTCGAACTGCTCGGCAAGCTCAACCTCTGCGAACCGTTGCACCAACCGCTTTAGGACGCTGAGACACCCCCATGGGCATAAGCACGACCGACAAAGGTACACGTATTCTATTGATTGGCACCAACGAGGTGCAAATCCGTCAAATGGAGTTTGACCTACAAGAGGCCGGATATCCTGCAATGGTGGCTAGCGGCGCTAAGGCCGGTCTTGCCCTGGCTACCGAAAGTACCCCAGCGCTTGTGATTGTTGACCGCCTGCTAGGGGGCGAGTCGGGGC
>JBARUP010000567.1:0-1661 GCA_049645805.1 Nodosilinea sp. | reverse complement strand
ATCCAGTACACCTCCCCAGGGGGATCGGTGCTGGTAAGTTTAGAGGCTCGTGATAGCTTTGCTAAGCCTTACGGCGAACGCATGGCGATCATTGCCGTCAAAGATACGGGCATTGGCATTCCACCAGCTGAGCAAAGCCGCATTTTTGAGCGCTTTTATCGGGTGGATAGCGATCGCTCTCGCAAAACTGGCGGCACTGGGTTGGGGTTAGCAATTGCCCAAGCAATTGTGCAACGCCACCAGGGACAACTTTCTTTGGACAGTGAGATAGGCCAAGGTAGCCTGTTTACCGTTTCACTTCCCCGTATGCATGGTTAAAAGTCAATGTAGTCCCCTGAACAGCTACTACAACGCCAAACCCTGAGCCAACAAGGGCCAAATGTAAATTTCATACCAAACAAAGGTTTCAGCAATTTTGCACTAGCTGCCCGCGCCGCAACCCTACCGCAGCTGCATCTCCTGCTCAAACCCTCACTACACAAGGCATTCAAGTCAATCGAGAAGTTAGGCTGCGACGTTTAGGTAGAACGGCAAAAGCAGGCGTAGAGACAACTGGCACAAGGCAGCCTAGGCCAAAGCTGGTCCACTTTTGAGCGCTACTGGCACAGAGTATAAGTACTCATGGCCAAAGCCTCAGATTGGGAAAGCTCGGTAGCGTTCTGCCAGCCATTAAAGCTTTAGCTAAAGCTCAATTTCTAGGGCTTTTCGGGTTGGCTGAAGACCGGGGTCACTCTGGCGCAGTTTATGAGCGATGGCTTGGCAGTACTCCAGCGCAGCATAGTGGCCCTGGTTCAGGCGTTGGGCTTGCGCCGTTGGCCCCTGCCGGAGTATACCCACAACGGAAAAAGTGGATTCTCCTTCTGAGGCAGCCAGCCGGGCAACGTCGGCATCTAGTAGTCTCCCCTGGGGCTCACCAGAGCCACCTTGGGCGACCTTAGAATAATGCGCGTAACGTTCCTTCCAGAGTTGCTGAAGCGCCTCATAATCAGTGAGGAGCTGCTGACACGGGGCCTGATTCATCGCCATTAATTGAGTCAGCACGACATCTTGGTCGGAGCGATACTCAATCTGACGGTGCTTCTGAAGACCGTTGATCGAGTAAGCAGGCCCCAAGCGGCGACCGGAAAAAGAATGGCCATCAACAGCATAGGAAATACCGATAACGGCAGGCCCATCCCCAGGATCTGAAGCTTTTCGCAGGTGAACCTCAATTCCCCTCGCTTTGAGTTGGGTCACTAGCATAGCCAAGGTGGGGCGGTCATTTGTAGCGCGGTCAATCTCATCCCAGAGCGTTTCCTTGGGCAAGGTTTCGCCCGTGCGTTCTTTGCGCCGACATTCCCCAGGAGTAAGGTTACGGCGCTGGTTTGGTGGAGCAACAGCGAGGGGCGTGAGGCCCATCTCCTGCTCTAGCTGTCGAGCCAGGTGTTGAAGTTTGAGCCTGGAAAAGCTGTCATTGACGCGATTTCCTTCTAGGTCAATGGCGGTGGTAGCAATGTGCCAATGCTGCACGCTATTGGCCGACTCCTTGTCGTGATGTTCGGTGACAAAGAAGGGACAGTCCCCGTGGCCCATGCTGTCCAAGATTTTCAAGGAGATAAGGGCTATCTGACGGGTATCAACGTGTTCGTCCGGTGGGAGACTAACCATCAGGTGAGCCATGG
>JBARUP010000566.1:0-15674 GCA_049645805.1 Nodosilinea sp. | reverse complement strand
GCGGGGCAGAGGCCGCCAGGTCTCCGTCTAAAGGCTGGGCCAGCGGCTGACTATTGCTATAGCTTTCTAGGTACAGTTCGCCTGTGCGCTGCCCTAGCTCGATGAGCTGCAGAATGCTGCGAATATCAATCTCTGAGAGATAACCCTGCATGAGGCAACCCGAGGATGGGAACGGCACCTAGACAACCAGGCCACAGCGCGTAAGCCTGATTTAGTATGCCCTGATCGTGTATCTCGACCCCATGGGTTAACAAGCAGTTTGTGTTAGTGGGAGTCAAGGGGACGCTGAAGCGCTTCGATTGCAATGCCCCTACAATGCACCTTTTCACATGCAGTGCACCTTTTCACAAAGCAGGGCACTTTTTCACAAAGTAGAGCACGAACCTGGGGCTATGACCTGGAGCCTTGCCTCCAAGTATAGTGCTCTCTGCTAAAGATATTCCACTTGAAGATCTTCTTTAGCAAGTGCTGGCCGGCAAGAATTTCGGGCATTCTAGAGACAATTCCTTCTGCCCGCTGCTGTTTAGCTGAAGTTGGTTGCCGTACTCACGGTTCGACCGGGCCAAAATTCGTTAAGATCCCCTGTAGCTTTGGTGGCAGCGTTAGCATCGTCATAGGTGAGTAACGGACGATTGCGACTGCTAGTTTAGAATGAGTTCATGATGTACTACATGCCGTATGTTGTACTGAAAGCCCATGATGGCTGGCAATCGTAGCTAAGTCGATCTATCTGCCTCGGTTTCAGCCTTCTTGATATCGGCTTCTCCCTCTAATGTCTCTAATATTACTGCGTCAGTTTTAGTCTTCCAGTATTTAATGTTCTAAGCCACGAGGACCACCAGCGTGCTGTACCTAGCAGAAGTCCAGAAAAAGACCGGTTTTATCGGCAGCGGTAAACCTGAGTTCAAGCTACTTGCCTGTCAGCGTAGCGAGCACAGCTGGAGTGCTGTAACTGGAGAAGAAACCCTAGCGGCCCCCGATGACGCCTCATACAACGCTGGTGCTCTGGTCATGGTGGAAGTCAGCGGCAATCGACAGGTGCAGCGTCACTATGAGGCTGGACGCACTCTGACGAGTATTCTGCAAAACTTCTCGAACCTGAGCAAGAAGTCCAAGACTCAGGAAGAGGAGATTGAGCAGTGGAAGCAATCACTCACCTTCCAAAGCCAGGAACTCAATCGTCGTGAGCTGGATTTAGAAGCACGGCAAGAGCAGGTTGAGCAAGCCGAAGCCGACCTTGAGCAGCTTGATGCTCAGCGCCAGGAGGTTGAGCAGCTGCGCCAGACCCTTGAGCAGCAGCAGGAAGACATTAACCGCAAAAATACCGACCTAGAAGGTGCCTGGGCTCAGCTTAACGGCGAGATGCGTCGTCTTGAGGAACGACGCACCGAAGGGGGGGGCTCTGCTGGCCTAGACCCGACTCAGGTAGCTTCTCTACAGAGTGCTCTCAACCGGCTGACTGAGGCTGTTATGCCTGTAGAAGCGCTGCGTGACCCCCTCACCCACGTCAATGACGGGCTCAACTACCATCAAGGGCTGCTAGGAGATTATCGCCAGGCGCTTGAAAATCAGCGTCAGGATCTGGAGCAGCGTCAGCAGGAGTTAAATCAGCAGGCTAGTCAGCTAGAGCAGCGCTGGGCCGACTGGCGTCAGGCCGAAGCTAGCCTTGTAGCCAAACGTGAGGATCTTAAGCTGCGGCAGCAGATGGTAAAAGTCCATCAAGATCAAATTCAGTCTTTATCAGAAACGCTACAAGCCCAGGCGAACTTGCACCAGAAAATCTACGATTTACTCAACACTACCGACAAGGTGCGACTGAGCAAAAAAGTAGACGTGGTGGCCCTGGAGGCGATGGATATCGCCCAGCTTCAGACGATGGTGAGCGAGCTGGAAAAAGATTTAGAGAAAATGTCCCGCTTCGTCTCTGATCAGGAGGAAGAACTAACCCTAGAGCAGCAGGCGATTGACGAACTCAGACTCAGGATTCAGCAGGCTAGTGAGTTTGAGCGGCTACAGTTGGAAACAGAGCTAGAAGAGGAGCAAGACCGTTCTCAGATGCTTAATGAAACCCTAGTAGGCCAACGACGCAATCTGCTCGAGCGTGAGGAGGTGCTGAGCCAGCATCAGGCTGTACTACGGCGGCGTCAGGGTCTAGCCGTTGAGGAGGCACCGGTCAGTGCTGTTGATCTAGAACCACTGCTCAACACTATCGACGCTCAGCGGCAGGCGACCACTGATGCTATGCAGTCGCTAGAGGCTGAGGTTAAACGGACTCAAGACGGTATTAGCAATCTCAAACGAGAGATCGAAGGTGCTGAAGCAGCTCTGGCGACACAGCGGACCCAAGTAGAGGCTTTTGAGGCTAGTCTGCGCCAGCAGCGGGACGATTTGGCAGGCCTAACGGGCAAGCTAGGAGTTTGTGAAGAACTACTTAACCCTGCCCAGGAGAGCGTTGGCGGGCTGAGACACTCGCTCGATGGTTTGTCTGGAGGGGTGACCAAGCTTCAGGAAGTAAATGATTACCAGCTGCAGGCGATCGCTGAGCTGCGGCAGACCGTCGTCAATTCAGGTATCCCTCAGATGGCGGCTTCTTAGGTTTAAGTAGCCCCTGAGAGCAGACAAGGATGATAGAGTCAGCTGATGACATCTAAGACACAAACGCTCATGATTTGGGTCAATGAACAAACTGATCCGTCAGGGATTATCTACTCCTGTATTGCCTGCGTCGATGAGGGGCAGGCCCAAGACTGCCATCGCTCGTTTCAAGAGAACCTGAGTGAGGATCAAAAAGCGGCCGGTTGGGTAGCCCAGATCCGCACTGTTGAGACTTGGGAAGAGGTGCCTGTAAACGCTCTGAAGCTGAGCTACTGAAATGACTGCCTCAAAAGCCTGCCATGACCTAGCAGCTTGACTGCCGCCACCGCCACCGTCGATCAAGCAGGGTACGGCTTAACACCTTCACGGGCTCCTGAGACTCTCCCGAGAAGAGGGAAAAGTCGACAGGTCCCCAGGTGCGCTCGGCTTCTTCAGCTATGGCCAGCAAAAAAGGGTCGTCAAGGGCAATGCGGTGATCGAAGCGTAGGGTCACCAGCAGCAAACCTCCGTGCCCTGCACCGCTGATAATGCCCCAGTCGTACTGAGTCAGCAGGGCCTGGAGTGGCTGACCAGCAGCGCGGCGGAAATCTTCTAGCTGCTCCTGCTTCTGTCTAAGTTCTTGCAGGAGTTGGTGATTACTCAACATCTTGCTCCTCTGCTGGTAGCAGTAATATCAACACCCTATACCTTGAGTGCCCCTACTTTGAGTGTAAGGGGCTGATTAGCCTGTAGAGTTAAAGACTTTCTATTGCTCTTTACATAAGTATTCCTCGAACAGCACCATGCCTAGTATCGACTATATCAAGCTTGACCAATTCTTAAAGCAGGTACAGGTGGTTAGCACGGGGGGGCAGGCCAAGCTAATGATTCAAGATGGAGAGGTTCAGGTCAACAGCGAGACTGAGACTCGGCGTGGGCGTAAGCTAATAACGGGAGATCATGTTGAGGTTAACGGTCTGACCTGGATCGTTGACCTGACCCAGATGGGCTAGCCTAATCCGACTGTTAGCAGAATGATGTTTTGAGCAAGGTACCGCGCGCTACCGATGGCGAAGAGATCGATATTTCTACCCCGCTGCTCTAGTAAAATTTATGGTTCTGTTAAGCAATATCGAAGCTGTGGAGGGAATGCTGATTTGGCTGCCAGAGGACCGAAAATTTAGTGCAGTACAAAAAACGTTATTGAGATGGCATCTCTATGAGTTTGAGCAATATCTTAAACGATGAGTCTGTGAAGGATAAAGTGGTTAGTGACTGCGCTCTGCTGATCGATCGCCGAGTGGCTGCTAAGGGTGGCCTGGGCGGTATGGCTCTCAAAGCGACCTATGGAGTCGTAAAAAGTGCTGGCTCCAGCTATATTCCGGGAGCTATCGATCGCATTTTGCCGGAGGTGGTGAGTGCCCTCGAACCCATGTGGGCTGAGGGCTTGAAGGCGGGTAATCCGGTGGCCTATCTAAGCCAGAACCAGGCCCAGACTGCCGAAGTCATTTTGGGCGTAACCGACAGGCGAATTGCCAAAACCGACAACGGACTGGTGCGATCGTCTTACAACAAGCTGCGTCAGTCGGTCAAGGGCGATGTGGCAGGTGCCGTACCCGGCCTCGCCGAAATCTTAGGTGCCCATAGCCCGGTCCCCCAGTAGCATTGCGGGTAGCGCCACACTGGATATGGGTGGGGCAGACGCTAACTAATACCTTGATAGAGTCTGTCCCAGTAGGGCTCGGAAAATTTCACCAGCCAGTCTTTAATATGGTAGGTGGCGCGGCAGTCGTCTTCGTTGTATCGCAGAATAGCGTCTAGATAGGTGCGATCGCCGGTTTCGGCCCAGGCGTTGTACCAGCAGATCGATTGTGCCCCATTGGCACCCTCGTCACGCCAGTCAAAGCCCATCCAGCGGGCAATGTGCTTCAGGGCGTAGCTCTCAATTGGTAGAGTAACCCCGTCGGTGATGCACTTGTGTACGTCAAAGAAGCGATCGAGCAGAGCCTCCGTTTGGCAGTGGGGTGTGCCGTAGAGCTGCCCCAGCTTGCGCACCGTTTGAGCTTCGTAGGGGCAAAAATGATAGACAGGGGCGTGGGGATAGACATGGACGAGGTCGAGAAAATCGTTCCAGGCGCGGCGCTCTTCGCGGTAGTTCTCGGCCAGCAGGGCGTGGAAGTTGGTTTCGCCAGTGCGGTGATTAACGACCAGCACCCCGTGGAGATAAATCAAATTTTGGTCGGGGGCGGCCTCGATATCGAAATACAGCTCGATTTCCCCAGCGGGTAAGTCCTCAGGCCACAGCGGAAAGCCGTGGGGCGCGTGAGGCGCGCTGCGGGGAATGGCTCGGTTGTCGGTAAGAGCCTGAGCCTGATGCACTAGCTTTTCGGCCACCTGATCGCCAAAGCCTGGTAAAGGAGCTAGGCGGGCAGAGCTAGCCTGGCCCAGAGCGGCGACGGTAGTTAGGCTGTGCTGCTTGAGCAGTTCGTAGCGAGCTGGGGTAACCCCAGGCAGCAGCGACAGGTGATGGGTCGCCTGCGCCTCGGTGTAGCAGTGGTGAAACCAGTGGCACAAATCGCAGCGACTGTGGGAAATAAACAGCTCTGGAGCGATGGGCGATCGCAGATCGATCAAACAGTTGTTGAGCACAGCCTGCAGCTTGGGCACCAGCCGCGCTAAGTCAATGGTGTACATTTGGCCACTGCGCAGGGCTAGATAGCTGGACTCGGGCCAGACTCCCTGCACCCTCGAGAGCACGTAGGCGTGGTAGGCAGCCACTACCTGATAGTCGAGTTTGGGCTTTTTGCCCAGCTTGATGTCGATGGGTACGTAGATCCAGTCGCCCCAGCACGACCAGCCGGGCTGCCTGATAAGCAGATCGGGCTGGCTAACAAGCTGCACTCCGCCTACCGCCGCAGGGGTTGCCAGTACGCCCTGCTGAATGGCTTCAACTCCCTCAGCCATCAGCTCTAAGGTAGCTTTTGCTCCTGTATCCCAGTCACCCGATGAAAATTCAGGCTTATGAAGAGGGTAGTAATCTTCGAGCACTCGCTCGCGGTGGGCAAGGCTGTCTTGACGCAGCTTGAGCAAGTAGTCAGAGGGAGGGGCCTTCTGGGCGCGATCGCCGTAGAGATCTAAAAATGCCCGACGGCTACAGCGCTGGTAGTGGAAGAGCACGTCGTCGGTGATCCAGCGCAGCGCTTGGAAGTCGAGTGCTGTCTCAGCAGGGTCGCTCAGGGAGCCTTGCGGGCTACTCCCTGAACTCGAGCGTGATAGCGGGGGGTAGCTAGCAGACAAAGTAAGTTGTGGGGCAAGCGATAGAGAACAAAGAGCAATGGAGCTGCGCTACAGACCGCGCGCAATTAGTCCCCCGGTCAAACGTAGGGCTGTTTGTGGCCAACTTCAGCAACGCCTGTCGCTGACCACTAGCTGCATTTTGCTGTGTTTGGCTACAGTTCATGGGGCTACAGTTTGTGCCTGAGTCAAGCTCGGTAGAACCACGGGGCGATTGATGAGGCGATTGACAGTACCTATGCTCTCACCCTTAGCATGTTATACCCTATCGGGGTGTTGCGGAGCCGAGTTGGTATAGGGTTGAAAAGTTCTGGTACCCAGCGTTAATGTGATTCATTCTTCATCTTCTGTAGAGTCCAATTCTGTAAAGTCCGACAGCTTAGCTGCTCATCGCCAGCGGTTCCCAGCCCTGGTAAACAAACGGTACTTTAACTATGGCGGCCAGGGTCCGATGGCCCAGCCGACCCTAGACACAATTTTTCAGGCCCATCAGCGGGTACAAGAGCTAGGCCCATTCTCAGGGGCGGCCAACCAGTGGGCGATGGCTGAGGCGGCTCAGGCCCGAGCGGCGATCGCCGCTGAATTGGGTACTACCGCTGAAGCCATCACCCTCACCGAAGATGTCACCGTGGGCTGCAACATACCGCTCTGGGGCATTGCCTGGCGCGCAGGCGATCACCTGCTGCTGTCAGACTGTGAACACCCCGGCATCATTGCTGCGGTACAGGAGATTTGTCGACGCTTCGAAGTTACCTACAGCCTTTGCCCGCTACTCGACACCGTCAACGGGGGCGACCCAGCGGCAGTGGTAGCCCAGCACCTGCAACCGAACACTCGGCTGCTGGTGATTAGCCATATCTTCTGGAATACTGGCCAGGTGCTGCCGCTGGAAGAGATTGTTCGGGTCTGCCGCGATCGCCCCACCCCTGTACTTACCCTAGTAGATGCGGCTCAGTCGGCTGGAGCGCTACCCTTAGACCTAGCGCATTTGGGCGTCGATTTCTACGCTTTTACGGGCCATAAGTGGTGGTGCGGCCCCGCTGGCCTAGGGGGACTGTACGTGCGCCCTGAGGCTAGAGAGCACATCGCTCCTACCTTCATTGGCTGGCGCGGCATTACCACTGATGCTGCTGCTAACCCCACTGGCTGGAAGCCCAGCGGTCAGCGCTACGAGATCGCCACGTCGAACTACCCGCTTCTATCGGGTCTAAGGGCAGCGATCGCCTACCAGGGGGCGTGGGGTACTGCCCTCCAGCGCTATCAGCGCTTGGTAGAACTGGCTCAGCGGCTCTGGTCTCGGCTCCAAGACCTGCCTCAGATTCAGCCTGTGCGCCAGACTCCGCCCGATTCGGGCCTGGTATCGTTTTGGGTCTTGCAAGATGGAGAACCTTCGCCCCTTTGGCATCAGCGCCTGGTTGATGAGATAGAAACCCAGGACGTTTACCTGCGTACCCTACAGGCTCCTAACTGCGTGCGCGCCTGTACCCACTACCTGACCCTGGAGTCGGAGATTGATGAGCTGGTAGATGCGATCGCGGTCATCCTAAAGCAGGGCTTAGCGTAGCGTCAGGTTCCTGAAGCGCAGGTAGTTAACGCTTGGTCGCTTCAGCCACCGTTCCCCAGAACGGCTAAGGCCCGCTGCCGAACCGCTAAGATTAATAGGTCTACTCGCGATGCGATCCAAGTCCATGGTTGCTCAAGATTCCATTGATTTTCTCGATGAATATGATGTGGTGGTGGTGGGCGCAGGCCACTCAGGCTGTGAAGCGGCTTTAGCCTCAGCCCGCCTAGGCTGTCGCACGCTGATAATCACCCTCAACCTGGATAAAATTGGCTGGCAGCCCTGCAACCCCGCCGTGGGCGGCCCCGCCAAGTCGCAGCTAACCCACGAAGTTGATGCCCTAGGTGGTGAGATTGGTAAAATGGCCGATCGCACCTACCTGCAAAAGCGCGTGCTCAACAACTCCCGTGGTCCCGCCGTGTGGGCGCTGCGGGCGCAGACCGACAAGCGTGAGTACGCTGCGGTAATGAAAACCATCGTCGAAAACCAGGAGAATCTGGTGATTCGAGAGGGCATGGTGACTGACTTGGTGCTTGGCTCCAGTGACGAAGTGGTGGGGGTCGAGACCTATTTCGGCACGGCTTTTAAGTGCAAGGCGGTAATTCTAACCACCGGCACTTTTTTGGGCGGCACGATTTGGATTGGCGATAAGTCAATGGCGGCGGGACGAGCCGGAGAGTTTGCCGCCAGCGGGCTAACAGACACGCTCAATCGGCTGGGCTTCGAAACCGGGCGACTGAAGACCGGCACCCCGGCCCGCGTCGATCGCCGCTCGATCAACTTCGATGTGCTTGAGCCTCAGCCTGGCGACGACGACGTACGCTGGTTTAGCTTCGACCCTGAAGCGTGGATTGAGCGAGAGCAAATGCCCTGTCACCTGACCCGCACCACCGCCGCGACCCATCAGCTGATCCGCGACAACCTACACCTGTCGCCCATCTACGGCGGCTGGGTGGAGTCTAAGGGGCCGCGCTACTGCCCCAGCATTGAAGACAAGATCGTTCGCTTTGCCGATAAAGACAGCCACCAGATTTTTTTGGAACCTGAGGGCCGCGACATCCCTGAAATTTACGTGCAGGGCTTTTCAACCGGGCTGCCTGAAAAGCTTCAGCTCGCTATGCTGCGCACGCTGCCGGGGCTAGAGCGCTGCGCCATGCTGCGTCCGGCCTACGCAGTAGAGTACGACTATCTGCCCGCCACCCAGTGCTACCCCACGATGATGACAAAGCGGGTAGAGGGGCTGTTTTGTGCCGGTCAGGTGAATGGTACTACCGGCTATGAAGAAGCGGCGGCCCAGGGTTTTGTGGCTGGGGTCAACGCCGCGCGGCTGGTGCAGGGGCAGGAGATGCTGGTCTTTCCGCGCGAGCAGAGCTACATCGGCACGCTGCTCGATGACCTCTGCACCAAGGACCTGCGGGAGCCCTATCGGATGCTGACCTCGCGATCCGAGTACCGGCTGCTGCTGCGCTCTGACAATGCCGACCAGCGTCTGACGCCGCTGGGCCGCGAGATCGGGCTGATTAGCGATCGCCGCTGGGCCATCTTCACCGATAAATGCACCAACATTGCTGCTGAAAAAGAGCGCCTGCGCGCAACCCGCGTTAAAGAACACGATGAGCTAGGCCAACGCATTGCCGCCGACACCGATCAGCGGATTAAAGGATCGATTACCCTGGCCGATTTGCTGCGTCGCCCCGGAGTACACTACGCGACCCTAGAGCACTACGGCCTGGGCAATGCCGACCTAATGCGGGAAGAGACAGAAGGGGCCGAGATCGATATCAAATACTCGGGCTACATTCAGCGGCAGCAAAACCAGATTGACCAAGTGGCGAGAAACACCGGGCGTAAGCTACCTGAAACGCTCGACTATATGGCAATCGATACCCTGTCTAAAGAAGCGCGAGAAAAACTCACCCAGGTCAAGCCATTGACCATTGGACAGGCATCTCGCACGGGTGGCGTCAACCCCGCCGACGTCAACGCTCTGCTGATCTATTTAGAGATTCAGTCGCGTCAGGGCCGTACGGTCCCCGCCGCGATTCGTTAGAATCAAGCCGGTTTAACTTCGAAGGCAAATTATGGCAAAGCCAATTCTAATTACCGGTTCTTCTAGCGGCATCGGCTACGAACTGGCCAAGGTTTGTGCCGCCAATCATCATGACCTGGTGCTAATTGCCCGCCGCGAAGAACACCTGATAGCGCTCAAAAACGAGCTAGAAGCCTCCTGCGGCGTGCAGGTGCTCACCTATCGCGGCGACCTTACCGATGCCGACACCCGCCAGCATTTTTTTGACTGGACACAGGCTCAGGGCATAACGCCCTATGCCCTAGTCAATAACGCCGGGTTTGGTGACTTAACACCCTTTGCAGAGTCGAGCTGGGAAAAGCAAAACGCTATGCTCCACCTCAACATCGTGGCCCTGACCCATTTAACGCGGCTCTACCTACCAGGGATGATTGCCCAGGGTCAGGGTCGGTTGCTGAATGTCGCCTCTACGGCGGCGTTTCTGCCGGGGGCGTATATGGCGGTGTACTATGCCAGCAAAGCCTACGTGCTGTCATTTACCGAGGCGATCGCTGCTGAATTAGAGAACACTGGCGTAACTGCCACCACCCTCTGCCCTGGCCCGACCCAGTCTGAGTTTGCAGAGCGGGCCGATGCCAAAGGCGTGCCATTCTTTGAGGGCAAGCAACTGCCTACCTCGGCTGAGGTAGCCCGCTACGGTTACGAAGAGATGGAAAAAGGCCAGCGTGTCGCTGTCCACGGCACCGCCAACAAAGTGATGTCGTTTGCAACTCGGCTGCTGCCCCGTAAAAATTTAGCCGATATTACTAAGGGCATGCAGAAGCCAGCCTAGGTGATCCCCTTGAGCGATACGGCTCTGCAAACGCGCTTAGCAACTCATTTAGAGCGGGTGGCGCGCGATCGCAACCCTTTTTTTGCTTCAGCTGGTCACTTCTTTGTGCAGCAGTATATTCAGCAGGAGCTCTCTCGGTGGGGCGAGGTAGCAGAGCACAGATTTAATTTCCAGGGCCGCCAACACACCAACTGGGTCTTAGACCTGCCGGGGACGTCTCGCCGCCCGCCTGTTCTTGTGGGTGCCCACTATGACTCGGTCCCTGGTTCTCCTGGGGCAGACGACAACGCTACGGGAGTCGCGGTGCTGCTGGAACTGGCTCGGGCGCTGAGTCAGCAGCCCGGCAGATCTCCCCTGCGCCTGATTGCCTTTGACCTAGAGGAGTCGGGGTTTGTCGGCAGCCATCACTATGCTCAAGATATTTATCAGCAGGGCGAATCGCTCGGTCTGATGCTGTCGCTTGAGATGCTGGGATACTGCTGCCACCGGCCCCACTCCCAGCAGTATCCACCGGGATTAGACCGTTTCTATCCCAACCAGGGTAACTACATTGCCCAAATTGGTCAGTGGCAGAGTATTCCGGCAATGGTGGCACTGTGGCGAGGTTTTCGCGCCGCTGGGCTACGCAGCCAGTGGCTGCCGGTAGTTAACCAGGGCCGCTCTGTACCTGAGACACGGCGCAGCGATCACGTGCCCTTTTGGGATTTAGGCTACCCCGCGATTTTGATTACAGACACGGCAGATCTTCGCAACCCCCACTACCACCAGCCAACCGACACCCTGGAAACGCTAGATCTGGGGTTTTTAGCCCAGGTTTGTCAGGGGTTACGGTTTGCTTTGCGCCGTCTGTAGCTGATAGTCGAATCCAGCTTTGATAACCAGGGCCGGATCTACCCACGCTCCATCGTACTTGAGGCCCCAGTGCAGGTGTGGCCCGGTAGTGCTGCCGGTCATGCCGACTCGGCCAATGCGCTGACCCGAGGTCACCTTTTGGCCCTGGCGCAGCTCAATACCACCGTCGCGATCAACCAGCACACGCGCCCCTTCTTTTTCAATCACCATATGGCCCACCATGTGGCAGTAAATGTGGGTCCAACTTCCCGATTGAATGATGGCTGATGTGCCGCAGGCGGTGTTGTCTGATACCCGGACGACTTTACCCTCCCACCAGCTGCGAATGTAGCTGCCCATAGGGGCAGCCATGTCTAGACCGTAGTGGAAGCGGTGCCCACCCATAGGGTGCTGCCGGTAGCCAAAAGGTGACGTGTAGGCCGTAAACTTCTCCAGCGGAAATGAGGCTCCGGCCCAGGGGTTAGCGGAGGCAGCCTCCACTGCTGGGCTAGGCTCTTCGGCAATTACCTGCGGAGTCGATTGAATGAGTTCTGCCATGGTGCCAACGCCTATGCTTAACGCAACAATCCAGCCGAGGATCTTTGCCCCGCCTTGGTGACTATTCATAGCTGTCAAATTTAGATAGCTGAAACTTTTGGCCGTATAATCGTATCCCTAAATATAGTTCAAATGTACTAAATTGCCAATAGCTTCTCTCTAATTTGAGGCCAGCTATCTGATGCACATAACGAAGATCTAGGTGTTGTTGGGCTCAAGGGCAGGCGGTGAGCTAGGGGGCTCTAGTACCTCCACAGTGCCAGTTTCGCCATTGAGCCTTACCCACTGACCCGTATGCAGCCGCTGGGTGGCGTTGGACACGTCCATGACGGCGGGGATGCCATACTCCCTAGCGATAATCGCTCCGTGGGAGAGACGACCGCCGACCTCGGCAATCAATCCCTGAGCTCGAGCCAGCAGGGGTGCCCAGCCGGCATCGGTATAGGGTACCACCAGCACAAATGGTTCCTCGCCAGCAGTGTCAAGCTGGGTCATCACCAACACTGGGCCGGTCACCGTGCCTGCACTAGCGCCAATGCCGGAGAGCTTTTGCTGCACGGCTGCAGTGGGCATGAGCGGCAGCTCGCGGCTAGGCGGGACGTTGCCAAAGACTAGATAGGGCACAGCGGGCATGTGTCTGTCTTGCTCGTACTGAGCACCGCGATCGCTGATTTGCCGCCGTATCGTAGCCCAGTCAGGCTTGGTATCACCTGCGATCGCCTGAATCTCCTCCAGGGTAAGTAGGAAAATGTCGTCTTGCTCGCTCAGGTGTCCCTGGCCCTGCCACTGGGTCGCTAGGGCCAGAATGCTCCAGCGCAGCTCGGCCAGCAGGCGATTGTAGAGCGTGTTGACGTGGCCTTTTAGATTCAGCCGCTGCTGCACCAGGGCTGCTTTGCCTGTAGGAGATGAGGGAGACGCAGCTTTGGGCGGCGGCGGCTGCTTGACAAACTGGGCCAGCAGCTCGCGTACGGGGCCTGGGTTCTCCCGCCACGTAGCTACGGCAATGTCGGTACCCACAGGGCTGAGATAGCCGTAGGTATCGAGAAAGGTACTCATCTCCCGCAGCAGCGACTCGCCGTCGGTGCTCTCGGCGAGAACGGTCATCAGCGATGAGCTATCGCTAATGCGGTCTAGCTCGCGGGTAGAGAGCACCTGGCGAACGTCCTGGGCGATCGCCCGCAGGTCTTCTAGGGCCGCGATTTCGACATTCTGCATAGCGCTGAGGCTTTCCTCTGGTACCTTCAGGAGCGCTCGACGCAGGGCAAAGCTGAGCGGACCCAGAATGTTGTAGTAGGTAACTTGCTTGAGCAGATCGAGCACGGTTTCGACTCGGCTCAGCAGTTCTTTCGGGGTCAAGGTCTCCCTAGGAGTGGCCGCAAAGGCTTTTAGGGCAGGGCTGAAGCGATCGCTATTGGCCTGGTCAAACTGCTGCTCTAGCCTGAGTTCGCGGCCTACCAGGCGCAGCAGGCCGGGCGCGTTGCGGAGGGTAGAGCCCAGCGGCGGACGGCTGAACTTAGCGCCACGGGTTAGAAATTCTAGGCTCTCGGCGGGCAGGCCCATGCGCCGAAAGATATTGCCCAGCAGAGTAGCGTTAAAGTAGGCGTGGGCGTGGTGCAGGGTAGCGGTTTCTTCAAAATCGAGACCCTGCGCGCGGTTCCCTAGCACCACCGTAAAGATCTCGCCCCATACGCCGCAGGTGAGCGGCCGGTTGATCGACCAGGTGAGCGGGCGAATGGTGCCAGGAATTACCTCGGCGGCAATCTTTCGCGTCCACAGCGGCTGGAGGGTGGTAATGGGACGGCTCTGCAACAGCCACAGGGCTTCGCCATCGTAGCTCCACTCAATATCCTGAGGCACGCCCTGGTAGCGCACTTCTAGGTGACGGGCTAGGTAGGCCACCTGCTGGAGCAGCCGCGACGGAGTTTGCCCGCTGCCCTCCACGCTAAGCGTCAGCGCGTCGGAGAGCTGCCGGGGCGTCTCGGCAATGTCGGCTAGGGGCGGCACATCGTCAGGCTGTACCAGCACCCGGTACTGTTCAGGAGTGACCTGGCCGCTAACAACCTGTTCTGCACCACCCGGCAGCGCCTCAATCACGACTGCGTCGCCGCAGCGAGCTATAGGGTCGCGGCTAAAAGCTACTCCCGAAAACTGTCCCTGCACCTGCTGCTGCACAATCACCGCTAGCCCCTGCTCGGCTAGGCCCTGGCTCTGGCGGTACGCCCTTGCTCTCGGAGCGTTGTAGGACGAAAAAACCCGCACAATCGCCGCTGCCAGCGCTTCCTGGTCAGCGATATTTAAGAAGGATTGGTAAACTCCAGCCGCCGAGGCCGTCCCTGTGTCTTCATCCTGGGCCGATGAGCGCACCGCTAGGGGATGGCTCCGCGATGGCTCTGCGATCGCCAGTAGTGCCGTTGGGTCGTCTCCCGCTGCCAGCACATAGCCGCGCGGCACCGGGTAGCCCCAGGCCCGCAGCTGTCCCAGAGTGGCGGCTTTGTGGCCGAACTTAGCGGCATCCATGGGCTGGTCTAGGGTAACTAGACTGCGATCGCCGCGAAAAAACCGAAACATGGTGCGAGACTCCAGTCGTCCTTCGTGATCAGGTAGGTCGAGATCGTCAGGTAGTTTTTGATAGATCCAGGCGATTAATCCGCTGAGGCTAGTCATAGCCAGCACCAGCGCCCCGTCCTGATAGCGCAGGGCAGTAATGAGCGGCAGCAGCATCAGCGCCAGCAGACGACCCTGACGACGCTCTCGAAAAATCGTAAATCCTAGCCCGCTGATGATAAATGTCAGCAAGGCCGTGGGCCAGTCGTAGGCCGCTACACCCCAGACTACATTAGTAGTGCCTGCCCCACGAGCAAACCAGTAGCGCCCCATCACCAGCCCAATCAGGGCAATAATTTCCCATACCGAATCAGTCGGAAAGTAGTACCGAGCCAGCAGCACCACGCCAATACCTTTAGCCGCTTCTAGGAGCACCGCCGTAATACCCGCCACTTTACCGCCGTGGTAGAACGCTGCTGATACGCCCACATTGCCCGTGCCTATCCGCCCCAGCCGCTGCCCCGAGAGCAGCCGCGTGGACCATCCGGTTAGGGGCAAGCCCCCTATTACCGGAGCCAGCACAAAAATTAGAAAAGCGCCCCAAACCTGGGTAAGGGTCATGGCCATCGACTAGTCTTCGTAGGGCCTGATGTCGTACTGCACGTAGGGCTGCTGCACTGGCGGCGGCAGGGGCTGCCGCTCATAGTAATAGTAGGGACTAGGGGGCATTCGCATAGGGTACGCCATCTGCGGCGGCTGATGACTACGCCGCTGAACGTGCATCAACCAAAGGGCAATGATGACAAAGGCCGTGCCGCCGCCAATCAGCAGCAGCAGGAACAGGCCTAAAATACCCCAGAGAATCATTGTTTGAGTTTCATTGTTGCGAGGAATAGACTCAATCAGCTTGACCTGCTGTGAGTTCATAGACTCAACCGCCTCCTGGTAGGTATCAAGCTGATCCATGACCTGATCTGTCTCGGCCTGCTGACGTTCTAGCTGGGTTTTAAGATCGTCGGAGAGATCTTTTTGAGCCTCTAGCTCATCTTGCAGAGCGCTGACTAAATCTTCTTGGCGAGTTAGGTCTCGCTCTAGCCGGTCTTGATTTGCAACCTGGCCTGAGTCGGGAGGCGAGGGAACCGGCACCGTTTGAATGTCTAAACTTTCAGCGCTGGGGGGCGGTGGCGGCAGCGAAGGCGTACCTATCCCCGTACCCGAGCGCACCAGCATGGTCAAAATGACCAGAGCTCCCCCGGCGGCAAAACAGGTGATTAAGATGGGCTTTTCCTTCGTCAATCCCTGCAAAATCTCATTCCTTGTAGTGGTGGGTAGCTAGATTTTCAGGAACTGTCGAGGGCAGACTAGGAAGTGACTACAGGCTCTTGGTCCAGAGATACCGCCCTAGCGTGAGCACTGAGAGAGAGCGTGAGCAATGTGAGACAGCTCAGGCT
>JBARUP010000565.1:0-2251 GCA_049645805.1 Nodosilinea sp. | reverse complement strand
GGTGAGCAGCTGCTGCATTGACAGCAGCTGCTCACCCGACCAAAACGAGCCGACCGTGCCCGATCCTGCCGTGACAGGCTGAGCATTGGGGTGACGCAGCAGCGGATCGTGCAGGGTGCGCAGGGAGTGATCAAGCATCCACAGGGCTTCGCCAGGGTCTAGCCCCGCCGCTCGGCTCGACTCAACATAGACCGGCACAAAATACTCTAGGAAGAAGCGGTCGGTGTCAAAACGATTACCCTGTCGGTAGTCTAGCAGTCGGCCCCGGGCGAGGTCAGCGGCAATGGCGGTGACGTAGGGGTTGGTCTGCAAAAACCAAAAGAACTTGCGATCGAATGCCGCTGGCAGATTGCTGCCCAGCATTCCCTGAGCCTGCTGATAGGCGGCTTCCGACAGCGGCGGCACCACCGTACCGTCGCTGAGGGTAAACCAGGCTCCATCGGCCCCAAACTGGTAAGTTGCTCCTTCAATTGGGCTAATCCAGTCGCGGGCGGGCAGACCCAAGGCTTGAAGACCCTGGGCTATCCCAAGCATCCCTAGATCGAGGGTAAAACGCCCTGGGGGTGACAAAACTGAGTCGGGCTGCAACTTTACTATTAACTCCTGGCCCGAACCGGTAATCTGGGCTATCCCCTGCCAGGATTGTGCGTCTTCTAGAGGGATGCGATCGCCCACAATAGGGCGCAGGTCTGCTGCTGCCACGGGCGATGTCTGGGCTGTTAAGTCGTAGCCCGCCCGATCGAGGATGCCCGCCACGGTGAGCGTCATTGGCCCTAGGTGCAGCTTGGTGTCAGATAGGGTGAGCCGCTGATTGTTAAAGCTGAGGGTACTCTGCAAGTCATCGATAGGCGCTGGCGACTGCCCAAGCTGCATCTGCCCTCCCTGAATCATGGCCCTACCGCTTAGATCCAGCGCGTTGGGCACCTCTCCCTTTAGCGACACTGTGCCATTGAGGGTCCCCGCCTGGATGGGGGCGGTGGCTGGCAAAACTGAGTTTAGGCTGTTTAAGGATAAATTCTGAGCTGCGGCCGTGACCTGCAGCGATCGCGGCTCGTCTGTAGCGGTTCCTCGGGCCTGAAAGCGCCCCTGGCCAAATTCCCCCGTCACCTCAAAGGTCACAGGTGCTGAAGCTTCAGGACGATGAACGATGGCTTGTATGTCTCTAAAGGTCAGTAGTAGAGGACCGCCGGCATCGTCTGCGGAGGGGGCCTGTAGCGTTAGTCGACCTGCCTCTATCTGAAGCGTATCGAGGGCTGTAACCGCCCCTAGCTGCGGTTCGATTGCCCCTAGCCCATCGGTCGATCGCCCTAGCTTATCCACCGAGGTAGGCATCACCATAAACATGTCGGGTTTGATTAGGGTGACCGCTGCCCGAAGGCCCTGCCGGTGCAGCAGGGCCTTCCAGTCAAGGTTGACAACTATGGCTTCTATTTGCCCTGCCGGAGCGTCGGGCGCAGTTAGAGGAACCACAGTCTTTCCCAACCACACTCCTCGGGGTGAAACACTACGCACTCCCCCTAGCTGAACAGGTTGGGATAGAGAAGCTGAGATCGTTTGCTCTACTTTTTTGTGGATATTTTGTGTTACTAGTACGCCGCCTAGTACGATGCCAATTAGAGCGCTGGGCACGGCTACTTTTATGAGTGTTCTAGGTAAGGCTGTAGCTCGATAGCGAGAAAGGCTTGAGTAGACAACAAACATAGGGTTGGAGCGAGCGGAACAGCCGACAAGGGTATCAGCCGCTTCTCAATAAAGCCATAAAGTTTCTTAAACTATTTCTAGCCAAATTCATTGAACTAGGCTGCAGCAAGCGTGAATTTTCAGGCTAAGCGGTTTGACATTGCTCCAGAAATCACCGTTAAGCCTCAGCTCTACAACAGAGTGGATAACCAGCCTAAAAACTGGTCTAGAGTGCTGTACCCGCTATTTGGCTACTGCTGTGCCTAGTTGAGAAACAGTCGAGCCGAACTAGAGCTGCCGACTACTTCTAACGCCATGTCATCGAACCTAAATATTTGTGGTTTATCTATAAACCGTCCTTGACCACAGAAAATACTATAGAACACCGCTTTAAGGGGCTCAAACAAAAGCGATATCGCTTTTGTTTGAGCCTGGGGCAGAGGTCTTTTATGCTCGATAGTAACTTAAAGTTTTACTGATGGGAAAAATTCGTGTAACGTTAGCACAACGTTGTGTTTCCAGAACTAAAAATGTCCATTCGCGCATCCTAAAGACGTTAATTCAAAACAGA
>JBARUP010000564.1:0-3167 GCA_049645805.1 Nodosilinea sp. | reverse complement strand
ACCCTGCACGATCGCCCCTGGGGTCACCGTTGAGGGCTCATTGCCCAGGGTGGCATCAGGGGTGATCTGAGCCCTGGCGGGGAGCGTCTGCCCAAGGGCAACGGCACCCAAAGAAGCCAGGCAAAATCGCATAGCGCACGAGGAGTAGAGCATCGTCAGTGTTATAAGGGGGCTGACGATGACCTTACCATCTAGCTCGGCTGTAGCATTGTGTACCCTGCCCCTTATATAGCCTCGATGTAAGATAGAGTCACTCTCGCAAAGCCCGGCTATGGTCATGCTGCCTACTCAAGTCGGTGAGCTTGACTTAGGCAACTTTAGTGGGCAACTGACTCAGACAATTGTGCTACTCAATATCAGTTGGCAAACCTACCGGGCCATGCTGAGTGATATGGGCGATCACCATCTAGCATGCCAGCTATTTAGAAGGATTTAGATCCGGAGATCCCTGATCATCTGCCGCCAGACTTTGTAATTGAGGGTGATATATAGTATGGCTTTACCCTTTTGCTGCGATGCCTACCGACGACTACCTCGAACGCATTCTCACCGCCCGAGTTTACGACGTCGCGCAGGAATCGCCTTTGGAAGTGGCCCCCAACCTATCAGCCCGGCTACACAATCGGCTGCTGCTCAAGCGCGAAGACGTGCAGTCGGTGTTTTCTTTTAAGCTGCGGGGGGCCTACAACAAAATGGTGCACCTGTCGCCCGAGCAGCTGGCCCAGGGGGTAATTGCTTCGTCGGCGGGTAACCACGCCCAGG
This sequence comes from Nodosilinea sp., assembly GCA_049645805.1. GTDB lineage: Bacteria > Cyanobacteriota > Cyanobacteriia > Phormidesmidales > Phormidesmidaceae > Nodosilinea. The sequence continues at coordinate 2,405 of JBARUP010000564.1, read as the reverse complement.
GAGTGGCGCTGGGGGCCAGCCACCTGGGCACCCGCGCCCTGATTGTAATGCCCACCACCACGCCAATGGTGAAGGTGAACGCCGTGAAGGCGCGGGGTGGTGAGGTGGTGCTCTTTGGCGAAACCTACGACGACGCCTACGCCCACGCCCGCCAGCTCTCAGACGAAAAGGGGATGACCTTTGTGCACCCCTTCGACGACCCGCACGTGATCGCGGGGCAGGGCACCATCGGTATGGAGATTTTGCGCCAGTGTCCTCGGCCTATTCACGCGATCTTTGTGGCGATCGGCGGCGGCGGGCTAATCTCGGGCATTGCGGCCTACGTCAAGCGGCTGCGGCCAGAGATTAAAATCATTGGCGTAGAACCTATTGAGGCAGACGCCATGCACCAGTCGCTGAAAGCCGGTGAGCGGGTGCGGCTGAGCCAGGTAGGGCTGTTTGCCGACGGGGTGGCGGTGCGCCAGGTGGGGGAAGAAACCTTTCGCCTCTGCCAGCAGTACGTTGATGAGGTTATTTTGGTTGGCACTGACGATATCTGTGCGGCGATCAAGGACGTGTTTGAGGATACCCGGTCGATTTTAGAACCGGCGGGGGCACTGGCGATCGCAGGGGCCAAAGCCTACGTCGAGCGCGAGGGCATTGCCGACCAAACCCTGGTGGCAGTAGCCTGCGGGGCCAACATGAACTTCGCTCGCCTCCGGTTTGTAGCCGAGCGGGCCGAGATTGGCGAGCACCGCGAGGCCATCTTTGCCGTTACCATCCCCGAAACGCCGGGCAGCCTCAAGGCGTTCTGCGAATGCCTGGGCACCCGCAACCTGACCGAGTTCAACTACCGCATTGCAGACAACCAAGAGGCCCACATCTTTGTAGGGCTAGAAGTACAGGGCCGCGCCGATGCCGCAGACATGGCGCAAGTGTTTGAATCCAGAGGCCTAAAAACGCTGGATTTAACCGATGACGAGCTGTCGAAAATGCACCTGCGTCACATGGTCGGCGGCAAGTCTCCTCTGGCTCACGATGAGCTGCTGTACCGGTTTGAGTTCCCCGAGCGGCCCGGCGCGCTGATGAAGTTTGTCAGCGCCATGAGCCCCGACTGGAACATCAGTCTGTTTCACTACCGCAACAATGGCTCCGACTATGGCCGCATTGTCACGGGCATTCAGGTACCCCTCGGCGAAATGACTCAGTGGCAGAGCTTTTTAGATACCCTCGGCTACCACTACTGGGACGAAAACCAAAACCCAGCCTATAAGCTGTTTTTGGGCTAGCCGCCAATTTGCGACATGGTGCGACCGTAGGCTCCAGTCGTGCCCGACTCGCGCATTTTGTAGTTGATGTCGGGCTTGGCGTCCAGTAGCTCAGCGACCCGGCGCTTGAGATCTGCGGTGGGTACGCCCTGGCGCAGAGAGGTTTTAAGGTCGATCTGGCCGGTTTCGTTCAGCAGGCAGGGGCGCAGCCAGCCGTCCGCCGACAGGCGCATGCGATTGCAGCGATCGCAGAAACACTCCGACATCTGGCTGATGAACCCCACCGTGCCCAGGGCTCCCGGAATTTGGAACACATCCGCCGGACCGTTGCCGAGCACGTCGCCCTCGGTAAGTCCCCAGCGCTGGCGAATGCGATCGCGCAGAACGGCTGAATCGACCCAGCCCTTTTGCTCAAACAGGCCGTCGTTGCCGATCGGCATGAACTCAATGAAGCGCACGTGCCACTGGCGATCCAGAGTGAGTGCCGCCAGATCTAGCACCTCATGGTCGTTGACGCCGGGAATCACCACCACGTTGAGTTTCAGGGGCGAGAACCCGACTCGGTGCGCTGCCTGAATGCCTTCCCAGACCTGGGGCCAGCGCGACTTACCTCGACCGCCTACAACCTGGTCGAAAATTGCCGGATCCAGCGAATCGAGACTAATGTTAATGCGTCGCAGCCCCGCGTCCCACAGATCCTGAGCCAGGTTGCTGAGCAAAAAGGCGTTAGTGGTCAGGGCTAGATCCCTTGTGCCGGGCAGGTTAGCAATGTCCCGCACAATGTCCACCACCCCCGAACGCACCAGCGGTTCGCCCCCGGTTAGCCGAAAGTTTGAGAACCCTAGGGGCATAAACACCTCCTGCAAAAGCTGCTTCAGCTCTACGCGAGTCAGCCACTCGCCCTGGGGCAGGTACTGCAAGTCGGCCCCCTCGGGCATGCAGTACTGGCACTGAAAGTTGCAGCGATCGACAAGGCTAATGCGGAGATAGTCAACGGTAGGCATAAGGGCAAGGGAAGACAGGAGCACTGCCCCGATTATGGCACCCCTGTTGAAGCCCATGGGTTGATCGGCGAGGTCTTAAACGCCCACGATCCTGGATAGGTTCACGTTTTCTGGACATTAGGCTAACGTTTAGACAGTCCGTGCCCGCATGTTG
>JBARUP010000563.1:0-5309 GCA_049645805.1 Nodosilinea sp. | reverse complement strand
CCGCCGTGCCGTAGAAGGTGTTCGACGCCCCAATCCTAGGAATGATTGCGTCGATATCAACTAGGGGCTGGCCCTGATATATCACCTTGGGCTGGTGAGAGGTGATGTTCATGTAGCAGCGCAGATGGTCGATCACCTGCATCTCGTGGCCGCGCTCTTCTCCAGCCTCCTTCAGGCGCTGGGTCGAGTAGAGGGTAGCGTCCCTAGATAGAATCGCGATTTTCATAGTGTTTGGACGTCATCCTCAGGGTGGTGCTTAGGGGGTAACTCATCATGAGCTAAAGGGGGCCGTTCGGGAAGGGGGTGTAGGTATGAGCGCCCCGGATCTACCAGGTAGCGACGGCGCACCGCCTGCCGCCCCAGCAGCATCCGAAATCCCATCTGATCGCGGTTGGTCAAAGTCAGCTCAATGGCCCACACGGCAGCGCCCACTTGTACTGGTGTTTCAATCACAGGGCGCAGTTCTACCTGCCCACCCGAGTTGCGCACCTCGCGCTCCTCTAGAAGAATGGCTTCGGCGATAACGACCTGCTCATCATTGCGCTGAAGCGGATGAGCCTGAAAGCGCACCATCGCTCTACCGTTTTGCTCGAACCGTTCCACCTCAAACGCGTGGAGTGCCGACGATCGAGCTCCCGTATCGATCTTAGCCTTGACGGTCTGAACCCCCAGCTTCGGCAGGGCTACCCACTCTCGCCAGCCAATGATCGCAGCCGATGCCGCATCAGCACTCATAATGCCAAAGCCATAAACAGAACAGAAGATAGCTCTATCCTAGGGGGAAAAGGGATCGCCAGCCGCAGAAGAGTCTGGAGCTGGCGAGGGAGCGGCCGCTGAGCCAGCGTCAGGGGCACCGATCAGGCTCAGCCGGTAGGGGTCTATTTCTATGGCAGCAGCAAAGGCGGGCTGCAGCGCAGGCCGAAACCGCTGGTCACCTTCTAGGGTCAGCTTAAAGTAGGCCAGACCCAGCACCTGCATATAGCTCCACACCAGCTCGGGCCGCAGTCCAACAACTGCGGGCGGAATAGCCAGGGGCTGGTCGCCTACCGCTACATCGCCAACGGTTGAAAAGTGCGTGCCCCGGTCGATGAGCAGCAGATAGCGATCGGGCGTGGTCAGCCAGCCAAAGGGCGTAATTTGCTCAGGAAAGGCCGGAGCAATGGTATCGGCCGTGCCCGCTACTACCATGACCGGCACCTCGATCTGACCGTAGCCCGTGAGCCCTAGCAAAACGCTGCCTATGGGGTTCATCACAAACACCGACTTGACTCGGCTATCGGCCAAGCTGCTGCCGGGGTCGCCCAGACGAAGGGCCTGACACTGTAGCAGCAGGGATGGGTTAAGAGACAGCCTGTCGGGAGAGCAGGCCTCAGCCAAACCGGCTAGATCGAAGCTGGCCCCGGCGAGGGCGAGGGCGGTATAGCCCCCAAACGACTGGCCCGCTATCCCTACCCGGCTGAGGTCAAGCTGATTTTGTACTGGCGAGGGACTCTGGCTGAGGCGAGCGAGGGTATCAATCGTGAGCGAGATATCGCGGGGACGACGCAAAAACTCCTCGTCTTGTACCACCGTGTCTGACCGACCGCTCAGTAGGGCATAGAGCTGCTGATTGCTGCTGCCGGGGTGCTCCAGGGTAGCTACCGCAATTCCCCCGGTGGCTAGATACTCAGCAAGGTAGTTGTAGCTATCTCGGGTGCCCCCCAGCCCGTGAGAGATCACCACTAGCGGAAAGCCCTGGGCCGGCATTCTCCGCCGACCCGGCTGAGCCTGGGGTAGATAAAGCTTAGCGGGCTGGGGCAGGCCCGGCACCACTACCTGAATTAGATCAATGTCGTACTGGCGCTCACTTTGCACCAGCCGCAGCACCGCCTCGGCATCAATAGGGTTAGCGGCGACGGCGGCTAGGGCCTGAGCTTCAACCTGCGCAAAGGCAGCCTCTGACTGCAAAACAACCTGACCAACTTCCTGGGCGATCGCCAGTCCCTCAGACAGATCAATGCGAATGGCTACAGTGGGATAGGTTTTGAGTACGTTAAGCAGCGTAAAACCCGTCTCAGGATTAGCTGCCGCCAAAATTAGCGCTCCTCGCAGCGCCTGTACGTTGGCCTGGCGCACCGGAGTGGTTACGACTCGGCTAATTTGCTCAAGCAGCAAAATGCCCTGCTCAGTGTAGAGAAACTGGGCCACTGCCACCGGGCCAAGGCTAGCCGGAGTCGTTAGTGCTTCTCGCGCTTGGGCCAGCTGTTCGCTGGAGATTTGAAGCTGCTGACTGTAGATCCTGAGCTGAGGAGTGAGTTCACCAGTCGCCGCAAACCGCTCTAGATCTGCAATTGGAACCGATCGCTCCAAGATACCGTAGGTGATCAGCAGCTCTTCAGCGGATTGGCCCGGGGTAGCCATGGCTAGGGCTCCCGCTATCCCCAGAGCCCATGCTCGACCATGTCGCAGCCAGGGCTCGAACCGCAGCCAGGGTCGGGCGGTCTGTATCGCAGGCATCGAACGGGGCCTAGGGGCGGAGCTGTGGTAAATCACATAGATACCGGGTTACTCGCGAGAAGGCGCTACGGAGTGCTCAAGCACATAGTCGAGCATCCCTTCACAGGCATCAAGCAAGAGCTCAATCACGTAGGTAAACCCATCGGAACCGCCGTAGTAGGGGTCGGGCACCTCACGATCGGTGTGGGTACGGCAAAAGTCGCACATCAGTCGCACCTTGTCGGCGTGCTGACCGGCAGGGTCAAGGGCCACAATGTCGCTATAGTTCTGGTGGTCCATGGCCAAGATATAGTCGAAGCGATCGAAATCAAGAGCCTCGAACTGGCGCGCTCGCCCCACCAGATCAATGTCATAAGCCTTAGCGGCCTGGGCCATACGGCGGTCAGGAGAGCTGCCCACATGATAGCTGGCAGTGCCCGCTGAGTCACACACTATCTGATCGCGCAGCTGCCGCTGCGCGATTAGGTGGTTCATGATGTTCTCAGCCGAAGGCGACCGGCAGATGTTGCCCAGACACACAAATAAAAGGCGGATAGCCATAGCGCTACAGGCCTACAGACCGGGCAGGTTGAGACCGCCCGTGAGCGTCTCCATGCGATCGCGCATGGTCGCCGTCGACTTCTCGTAGGCATCTTTCATCGCGGCTGTGACCATGCCAGAGAGAGCTTCGGCCCCTTCGTTAAGGGCCTCAGCGGCGATCGCTACGCCTTTAGGCTCTTGGTTGCCACTCATTATCACTTTGACTAGCCCGCCGTCTGATTCGCCTTCAATCTCCATTTGCTCCAGCTCTTCCTGCAGCTGCTTGGCCCCTTCTTGAATCTGCTGGGCTTTTTTGAAGGCTTCGGTTAGCTCCTTCATTTTGCCTAACCCAAACCCAAACCCTTGACCTTGTGACATGGAGTTTCTCTCGAACGTACAGCGTGCTGGTGGTAGCCAAGTGGGTTGGCGTTAATCAGCTATACGATTCTAGCGCCCAAGGGCAAGATCGAAGGCTCAATTTTTTAACCTCTAATGAGCTGATGAGTAGGGTTATCTACCCTTGGCCGGGGGCTATTCTAAACCTTACGCTTTTAATACTACGAAGACTCGTTACACCCTAGCCTTAGATTGCCGACCGGAGAGTAGCGATGTCAACCACACTGGCTCTCAGCGTAAGACGCATAAACCCATGGGATTTTTTGATTCAGAAATTGTTCAGAAAGAAGCCACGCAGCTGTTTCAGGATTATCAATCCTTGGCGCAGCTAGGGGGCGGCTACGGCAAGTTCGACCGCGAGGGCAAAAAAATGTACATTGCCCAAATGGAAGCGATGATGGATCGCTACCACATTTTTATGAAGCGCTTTGAGCTGTCAGAAGACTTTCAGGCCCAGATGACCGTAGAACAGCTCAAGACTCAGCTGGGTCAGTTTGGTATGACTCCCGATATGATGTTTCAGCAGATGCAGCAGACCCTAGAGCGCATGAAGGCTGAAATCGAAACGTAATTCTTTTCCGCTATACTCAGCTCCGTTAGAGTTTTCAACCCATGCCAGAGTTAGCCGCCGTCCAGAGCGAAGTGCAGTGCTATCGCCAGCGCCTAGATGGGCTACTACTTTACGGTAGTGCCTTGCAGTCTTCGGTGGGCAATTCTTTTGGGGAGCTACTTGCCGCTTTGGATACTGGCGATGCTGCCCTCAGCATGAGAACCTACGGAGCCTGGTTTCAGGCTCTGGCCAATACGGGCACGAGCTGGAAAACTCATCTACTACGGCAGATTGCCTACGCCGAAAATCCCTTCAGCTCCCAGGCTCAGCAGTTAGAGCACAGTGACCTTATCCCAGCCCTAGTGGCTGCCGCGCGCCACGATCTCGTGCAGCTTCAGGCTCTCTACCAGCTTCAAGGCGATCAGGTAGCCGGGTGGGTGCAGGCGATCGCGCGCCTCCCCGACCTTCCGGTCGTATGGTCTGTTCCCGAGTCACCACAGCCGCTGCCGCTGCCTCCAGACGCTCCCTGGTCCGAGGCTGTGGCTGATCTAGCGGCTCACTACCGCCGTCACGGATCAGGGCTATTTGCCGAGTACTACGCCCTGAGCTGGCGCGACGGGGCGCTGCACGGCATTGCCGACCCCGACTCCATCCGCCTTAGTCAGCTCACCGCCTACGATCATCCCCGGCAGCAGCTGGTGCAAAACACCGTGGCCCTGCTTAAGGGCTACCCAGCCCTCAACGTGCTGCTTTACGGCAGCCGGGGCGTCGGCAAATCGTCGCTGGTAAAGGCGCTAGTCAATGAGTATGCACCTCAGGGGCTGCGGCTAGTGGAAGTGGCCAAGGGTGAGCTACAGGCTCTGCCTCAGATCGTAGATGATCTAAGGTCGCGGCCTCAGGCATTCATTATTTTTGTAGACGACCTCTCCTTCGAAGACGACGACGATACCTTTAAAGCGCTCAAGGTGGTGCTGGAGGGCAGCGCTATGGCTCGGCCCGCCAATGTGGTCGTCTACGCCACCTCCAACCGGCGTCATCTGGTGCGAGAGTTTTTTAGCGATCGCCCCCGCCCCCGCGACCAGGATGAGGTGCAGGCCTGGGACACCATGCAGGAAAAGCTGTCGTTTAGCGATCGCTTTGGCCTTACTCTTACCTTTGAACCCGCCGACCAGCCCACTTACCTAGCCATTGTTAGACACCTGGCCCAGCAGGCTCAGCTTCCTGTGGCTGATGACGACCTCACGGCTCAGGCGCTACAGTGGGCGACTCGCCACAACGGGCGATCGGGGCGCGCCGCGCGTCAGTTCGTTGACTGGCTAACGGCAGATCTCGTTTTGACGGCTAGACC
>JBARUP010000562.1:0-3262 GCA_049645805.1 Nodosilinea sp. | reverse complement strand
GTACCAACCCGGATAAATAGTGATGAACTCGACTATTCCATCAGCATTGGTGACCTGAGAGCCGCGCAGAAATTTTTGGCCCACGGTACTGGCCCGGCGATCGGCTACGTCTGAGTAAACCCCGGTGGCGTCACAGTGCCAGACATCGACCACCGCCCCTGCCAGCGGCATACAGTTGTCGTTACCCACCTGCGATACTTGAAATTGAAGCGTTAGCGGTACGCCAGGTTTGACAGCACCCATCGCTGGGTCAGAGCGAATATCAGAACGACTCAGCCCTTCATCTACAAAAAAAGGACCCTCCGTCTGCTGAGGACGCACCGTGCAGGCAGGCTGCCCCACCGCTGTCGAAGCTTGAGCAGAGTCGCTCAGTTTAGCCGAGCCATCAACAGAGACAGGCCTACGGAAACACCCGAACAGCGAAGCGAACGTGGTTCCGACGAGGCCTCTCAACAGGTCTCGTCGCTTGGTGCTAAAGCCGTTCATTTCAAACCGTATTGTCTTAGCGTGACTGCAAGGGCACTATCCCCAGGATAGCGGTATTATCAGCCCGATGACGTAGGGTAAAGAGAGTCAGCTGCGCAGTGGATAAATCATGACAACGGAACAGTTTGGTCAGAAGAAAGTTGTTGTTGTGGGCGCGGGCTGGGCCGGTTTAGGGTCTGCTTACCACCTCGCGCGCCAGGGCTATGCCGTGACGCTGCTGGAAGCTGGAGCCTACCCCGGTGGCCTGGTGGCAGGCTGGCAAACCCCCCAGGGTCGGGCCGTTGAGGCGGGCATCCATGGCTTTTGGTATCCCTATCGCAATATCTTTGCCCTGACGGACCATCTAGGCATTCAGCCCTTTACCGAGTGGACGCGATCGGCCCAGTATTCGCCTCAGGGGCTAGAGGTCGAGTCGCCGCTGTTTCAGGCCCAGCCCTACCTACCGACGCCTCTGGGCACGTTTCTCTACACCGACTTCAAGCGACTGCCGCTGATCGATCGGCTGTCGGCCCTGCCCCTGCTGCAAGCGCTGATTGACTTCGACAATTCTGACGAGGCGTGGCAAAAGTACGATCGCATCACCGCCCGCGAGCTGTTTCGCCAGTACGGCGTGTCGGCCCGGCTCTATCGCGAATCCTTTGAGCCCATGCTGCTAGTGGGGCTATTTGCGCCCGGAGAGCAGTGCTCGGCGGCGGCAGCCCTGGGTATGCTCTACTACTTCATCCTGGCTCATCAGCCCGACTTCGACGTGCGCTGGTGCCGGGGCACGGTGGGGGCACAAATCTTTAGGCCCTGGACCCAGGCGATCGAGCAGGCCGGGGGCAAAATTCTCGCCAATCACCGGGTGTCGGACGTGATGGTGGAAGATAACCAAATTACGGCGGTAGTCTGCGGTGATGAGGTGTTTAAGGCCGATGCGGTGGTGTTTGCCGTGGGCATTAGCGGCTTAAAGAAGATTGTGGAGCAGTCAGAGAGTTTGCGGGGACGTTCTGAATTCAGCAATACTCGCAACCTGGGCGCGATCGACGTGCTGGCAACGCGGCTGTGGCTGGACCGCAAAGTACATATTCCCTTGCCGTCTAACGCCTGCTTTGGCTTTCACCCCACCACGGGCTGGACATTCTTTGACCTCAATGCCCTCCACGACGAGTACCGCAACGAGCCAGGCACCATAGTTGAGGCCGACTATTATCATGCCAACCAGCTGCTAGCCCTAGATGACGATCAAGTGCAGGCGCAGGTGCAGCAAGACTTGGCGGGGTGCATTCCTGCTTTTGGCGAAGCTAAGATCATTGACCACAGCGTAGTGCGTATTCCTCAAGGGGTGACCCACTTTGCCCCCGGCAGCTACCGCTACCTGCTGCCTACCACCACCAGCTTCAACAACCTATTCATGGCGGGCGACTGGATTGTGACTCGCCACGGCTCGTGGTCGCAGGAGAAAGCCTACGTGACCGGGCTAGAGGCGGCAAACCAGGTGATTACAACGCTGAAGCAGGGACGGCCTGCGGAGATTTTGCCGGTTATCCCAGATGAGCCGCACATTTGGGCGCTGCGGCAGGCGAATCGCTGGGTGCGACAGGGGCTCAAGGGATTGTCAGACTTCTGGTTACCCTAGCAGCGGATTCAAAATCTAGACAGGAGTACCAAAGCTTCATAAGGCAGGAAAACGCTGCTTTCTACCACAAAAGGTAGAGATTGATGCCAGAACTTTTAATAAACGTTACATCGCGTTACGCTGTGAATGTAGTCCGCTGCACTCTCGATTTGCTGCGCTTTGCAGAAGCTGTCTATGGATTTTTGTGAACAGCTGTCTTTAGATCAGTAGTTCGAACTCCAACTGTTTGAAACTCAGATCCAAAACCTCTCCCACGTAAACGATCAGACTCTTCATGTTAGGCTTCGCGCGGTCATGCTGTACAAAATCGCTATTTACCGTGAAATTCCTACAGAGTTCTGGTGCAGCAGCAAAGATATCGATGCTGTTCTAAAAGCAAACACAGCAGCGTGCTTGCCTAGGCTGGAGACCTGAATATTTATGGTCAGTCGACTACAATCTTGCCACCGCAAGAGCTTTGATCATTCTCAATGGGGACTCTGTTGGGCTGGCTTCATCGTACTGATGTGGTTTGTTAGCCTAATAGCTGCATTTACTCTTCCTACCACCCAAACCCATGCTGCATACTTGCTTGGGGGAGTTTTTGTCAGGACATTTTTACACACCGGCTTATTCATCGTTACTCACGAGGCTATTCATAACAACATTTCAAATTCTCGTAAGCTCAACGCCGTGTTTGGTTACATAACCTCTTGGCTATATGCACTGTTGCCCTATAGGCTACTAGCTAAAAACCACCGGCTTCACCATCGTTTTCCCGCTACCGAACAAGATCCTGACCACCATAGCCAAGAAACGAATGGATTCTGGGCTTGGTACGTCAAATTCATGAAAACATACCAGTCAGGTAAACAAGTTTGGGTATCGCTAATTGGTATTAGCATCATTTTCTGCATCTTCATGATGTGTCAGGTACCAATAGTTAACTCGATCCTCTTTTGGATTATTCCTATGGTGATTAGCTCTCTGCAGTTATTCACATTTGGTATTTTTCTGCCCCATTGTCAGAGTGCTGATGAATCTGAGCTTCCCCATTGCATAAAGAGCATCAACCTTCCAGTTTTCTGGTCTTTTATGGCTTGCTATCATTTTGGATATCATCTAGAGCACCATTTGAATCCTCGTCTACCTTGGTATCAGCTACCCCAAGTCTATAAA
>JBARUP010000561.1:0-18384 GCA_049645805.1 Nodosilinea sp. | reverse complement strand
CACCTATCACTGGCGGCATCACTTTGATGACACCAGTGCCTACTTTGCTGGTTATCTAACTTTTTTGGATAAACTCATGGGCACTGCTGTCTCCCTTAAGGGTAAAACCGTTGCTGTTACTGGGGCTTCAGGTACCCTAGGCCGCGCTCTGCTGCAGGAGCTAGCCCGTCAGAAGGCCCGTCCTGTTGCTCTGACCACCTCAAATGACGCGACCTTTGCAGAGGGTATTGCCTGCTGGCAGTGGCAGCCCGGGTCCGAAACCGATCTGCAAGAGGCGCTGAAGAAGGTGGACATTTTGATTCTGAATCATGGGCTAAATGTGCACGGCGATCGCACTCCAGAGGCCGTTCATACCTCTCTAGAAGTCAACGCCCTCTCTGGCTGGCGATTAATGGAGGTGTTCTTTAGCACTGTGGAAACGTCTCCGCAGCGGGCTACCAAAGAAGTGTGGGTCAACACCTCTGAGGCTGAGGTCAATCCTGCCTTTAGTCCTCTGTACGAGGTATCTAAGCGTCTCCTGGGTGACCTGGTTAGCCTGCGACGGCCTGATGCTCCCTGCGTGGTGCGTAAGGTGATTTTGGGGCCGTTTAAGAGCGATCTCAACCCGATTGGGGTCATGTCCGCAGGCTGGGTTGCCTGGGCGGTGGTGGCTTTGGCTAAGCGCAACGTGCGCAACATCATTGTCACCATTAACCCGCTGACCTACCTGTTCTTTCCAGCTAAAGAACTGAGCCAGGGGATTTATTTTCGGCTATTTACTCATAAAAAAAGCATTAAGGAATAGACTGTCACGCCGCTGCACAGTTGTCGATATTATGACGTTCCGCTTCAGCTGCGATTGAAAAACTCTACCTGGGGTAGCCTGGGCTCGTTGACCATGCCCAAACCCTGGAAATCCCAGCGGCTGATCAAGGGTTTGAGGCTAGACGCCATGATGGTTTCGACCGCAAATTTGTCGCTAATTTCTGGAGCGTGGGCGTTGAGGTAGCTGAGGGCGTCATAGTCGGCTGTGAAGACCAGCAAAAACCCCGTCGGAGCTGGTTGATCGGGATTGCCCTTACCGTGGGGGTAGGCCACTAAATAGCTGCCGTCGGCGCGCGATCGCAGTAGATAGTAAAGCTGAGAAACCATAGTATCTAGCGATCTTAGTTAATATCTGACAAGCGAATGCGTGGATCTACAAAACTCAAAGCCAGGTCAGCGAGCAGGTTGCCGATGATCAGCATTACCGCCCCCATCATCAGGCTGGCCATAACTAGGTACAGATCCTGAGCCTGCACCGCTTCTAGAATGAGCTTGCCCAGGCCGGGCCAGTTGAAGTAGGTTTCGGTGATGAAAGCTCCCCCCAGCAGGCTGGCGAACTCAAAGCCCAGCAGAGTAATCAGCGGGTTTATGGCGTTGCGAAGAGCGTGAACATAGACCACTCGATTTTCGGAAAGTCCCTTAGCCCGCGCGGTTTGAATGTAGTTCTGGCGCAGTACATCCAGCAGCTGCCCTCGGGTAATGCGCTGAAGCCCGGCAAAACTTGTAATGCTAAGGGCTAGGGTTGGCAAAATCAGGTGCCAGCCGATGTCGATAAGCTTGCCGAACCAGTTGAGGTCGTCATGAACAATGCTGGTGCGTCCGCCAATGGGAAACAGAGGCGCTACGCTCTGGGCAAAAAACAGCAGCAGCAGCCCAGTCACAATAGTGGGCATACCCTGGCCTAGGTAGCTGAGTACCCTCAGGGCTTTGTCGAGGAACCGATTTTGGTTAACTGCCCCCACAATACCCATAGGCAAAGCGATTAACCAAGTAATAATGATGGCCGCAAAGGAAAGGAGTAGAGTATTGGGCACCCGCTCCCACAGTAAATCGACTACCGGCCGCTGGTAGGCAAAGCTGAGGCCGAAGTTACCGTGAAAGATGACCTGGTAGAGCCAGTTTAGGTACTGCCGCCACACCGGTTGGTCGAGGCCAAACTGAGCTTCAAGCTGGGCCAGCGTCTCGGGGGAAAATTGAGGACTTTGACGATATTGGTCGAGGAAATTACCTGGAGCCAGCTGAATCACAAAAAAGCTAAGTGCCGAAGCCAGCAGCAGCGTTAGTGCCGCCTGCAGAAGCCGTTTGACAACGTAGAGAGCAGTCTCGCTGGTAGCAAACGCTGCTAAGCGGTCCCAAGGGCTAACTAGCGGGCGACGGGGAGTAGAAGACTGAGCCATTGCCAATTACAGAGAGGTGAGGAGCTATCTGTGGTGATTCTAAACCAACCGCACCCAGGTCATTGATTTTGGTACTAGCGGGTCAACCTAAGAAGTTTGCGGCGGGATATGATTCCATTGTTTTAGCGTTGATTAAAAGATATCTATGAACCGTCCACGAATAAATCATCTGCCTCTGAGAACTATGGTTGCTATCGGTTTTAGCGTCATCGGCATAGCCCAAATGGGTCAGGCGTGGAGCGCTCCAGAGGTAGCCAAGTCACCAGCTTCGGCCCTCGCTCAGGTTGAGCCCAACCAAGATAACCTGCAGATGCGCTGCAGCGGCTCAATTTTGGTTAATGATATTGACTACACCGTGCAGTTCACCCGCGAAGCTGGGTTTCCTCGCATTGAGCTCCGGCGGCGGAGTTCTGGTCAGCAAGTTGCCGAAACATTTCTCAGCTATGACCGCAACAACAGTAAGGGCCAAGCCATCTGGCGCGGGGCGGTCAACGGTATGGCTGATGTTACCCTGGTACACCTCTCGGCGCGTCCAGCGCAGGTAGGCGATCTTTCGGTCGGCTATGACGGTCAGTGGGGCCGAGGCACCTGCCGCTAAAACAGCACAAAAAACCCCAGCTGTCCAAAGCTGGGGCTATAGGTTAAATGGCTGATTCAACGATTTGATTTAAGGTTTTGATTTAAAGGCTTGATTTATGAAAATGCGCTAGCGTCGCTTCTATTCCAGAAACTGCCTATATTCACTAAGCGTTGCTCTCAAGAGCTGGTCAGTGAATTGTGACATTACCAACACTTTGTAGAGTGTATGGTAGCTCAACGCTGCCTGCCGTTACAAAGACTACGGTTAAGGTGGTCGACTCAGCCGGGCAGCCAGACGCTGTTTGTCTTGAAACAAGCGTTGCAGGCTTTTATAAGAAGTGCTGCTTCGAGACTCCTAGTTGATCAGGTCTGCTGACTGCGCGCTCTTTGCGCTTGTCAGCTTCTACGGTCTGCGGCCTGATTTCTGCCTGAAGCTTACGAAATGCTCAGCGGATTTCGCGGGCGGCACTGTAGATTTTCTCGCTAGTCTGCACTGACTTATTCAGATCTACAACAGGATGTGGATAGTCGACGCCGAGGATGACGCCAAACCGCTTTTGTTCTTCTATTTGTAGCTTCCACGGTGCGTGTACTTTAGCCACAGGTACGTTTTGTAACTCTGGCAGCCAGTGCTTGACGTAGAGACCATCGGGGTCGTAATCCTTTGACTGTTTGGGAATATTGAAGTAGCGAAAGCCCCGGGCGTCGTTGCCGACTCCGGCAGTGTAGTTCCAGTTGCCGTAGTTGCTGCACACATCGTAGTCGACCAGCAGCGACTCAAACCACTCTGCCCCCATTCGCCAGTCAATGCCCAAGTTTTTGGTTAAAAAGCTGGCCACGTTCTGTCGGCCTCGGTTTGACATGAATCCCGATCGCGCTAGCTCTCGCATGTTGGCATCGACTAGGGGAAAGCCAGTTTCGCCGCTGCGCCAGAGGTCGAAGCGCGGCCAGTCTTGTCGCCAATCGATCTGTAGCCCTCTCAGCCCGGAAGGGTAGAACACTCGATCGCCGTGCTTGGCACAGATGAAGCGAAAGTAGTCGCGCCACAGCAGCTCAAAGATGAGCCAGTAGGTAGAGTCATTGCGAATGCGATCGCGCTCATAGGTCTGCACGGTTTTGTACACGCGGCGAGGCGACAGGCAGCCCAGCGCCAGCCAGGCCGACAGCTTTGACGAATAGTCGGCCCCCACCATGCCGTTGCGGGTTTGCTTGTAGGACTTAAGGCAGTCGGCTTTCCACACGTAGTGATCCAGACGCGCTAGTCCGGCCGTCTCGCCACCTTCAAAGCTCAGCACAGCGCGACTATCGGAGCTCGGTGTCTCAAGACCAAAATCAGCCAGAGTGGGTAACGGACCCGGCTCAACCTCGGGCAGCGGCGGCAGCTGGGCTGGCGTGGGTAGGGCTACATCCACTGTGCTGTGCTGCTCAACCGTTTTGCGGAACTGAGTAAACACCTCAGGCAAACGAGAGACCTCGAAGGGCAAGTTGTCAGGATGGTAGAGGGTCGCGCCCCAGTAGACTTCAGCCGCACAGCCTGCTGCCGTCAGCTTGGCCTCTAGGGCTTGCTCAACGCGCAGTTCTTCGGCGGTGGCTTCTGCATGCCAGTAAACGGTTTTGATGCCGGTCGAGACCAGGTCGGGAATAATATCCTCGGGGTGACCAACTCGCACTACCAGGTCGCTGCCTAGAGCCCGCAGCGATCGCCGTAAATCAGCCACGCTCTCTAGCAAAAACTGAGCTCGGTAGACTCCAGTTTTGGCAAAACCAAAGGCGGTCTGCCCAAACTGGCGTGGGTCAAAGCAGTAGAGCGGCAGGATTGGCTGTCCAGCCCGCAGCGCTTCATCTAGAGGTTGGTGATCGTGGAGGCGGAGATCGTTGCGAAACCAGACGAGGGAGGTCATTGGAAGTCGGAGTGAGGGAAGTGGCGTTGTTAAGTATTCTAAAGACCTCGAGCCTGAAATGCTTGCTCAGCCCTGTATGAGAGCTGCAATGTCTGCTCCGCTCTAGAGCGGAAGCTGGGGTAGGTGAACTAGGTTGACTGCTATTGACGCTGCTAATAAAGCTGGTAAGGTGTGTGCGATACCCCTGAGCCAAAGTTCAAATGGATTGCTCACTTCCAGGCGTAACGTGATCGAAGCCCTGCTATTCTAGAAACCCTACAAGCAGAAAACCTTACAAGCAGTCTGTTATGGAACTTCAGCCCCACCACGGCGATTTAGTCGCCTGCCTAACGGAACTGGAGGAGGCGATCGCCGGTCTTTGCTACCCCAGTGAGACCGATGCCCCCCTGGCGATCGCGATCTATGCCGATCCAGACCTCAATGCTGTAACCCTGGGCAAGCAGCTAGGTGCCAACGCTGACCCCTCACACCAAACGGCTGACGAATTCTTTCGTCCTATATTTGATAACTTCCACTGGAGCACGCCCCAGGGTGGAAACCTGACCCAGCGGTACAAGCGCCTGCAAGAGATTTTGCAAGCGCATCTTCAGGATCTGCATTACTACCGAGTAGGTTCTGTAGACGTAAACCTCTACCTGCTGGGTCGTCACTCTAGCGGCTGCTACATAGGCATCTATACTCACACAATAGAAACTTAGTAGGCGGCAACGCAGGCCTCTAGCGGTTGAAATGCTAGCGCTTCAACAACGGTAGGAAGGCGTGCGGTAACAGAGACTAGCGGGTGCGTTGGTCTCGTGTCCAAGCAGTCTAGGTGCTAAGGTTTTGTTCTTTGAATTTTTTGTCTAGGATATTTTGCCGTGGTCACATGGCTCAGATGACGGTAGCCTAACGTAAGAATTCTAGGCACAAATTCCATGGCTCTTCGAACTCCAGACTGGGTGAAGCATGCTGTCTTCTACCAGATCTTCCCTGACCGGTTTGCCCGTACCCAGCGGCATCTCGATCATCCCGCCATGGCTGTAACGCTAGAACCTTGGGAATCCCCCCCAACTCCGTTCGGCTACAAGGGAGGCGACCTGTGGGGCGTAGCTGAACAGCTAGACTACCTGGTTGATCTAGGCGTTACTGCTATTTACATGACGCCGATTTTTCAGTCGGCCTCCAACCACCGCTACCACACCCATGACTACTACCAGGTTGACCCGCTGCTAGGGGGGAACCCAGCCTTTTTCGACCTGTTAGAGGCGGCTCACTCTAAAGACATCAAAGTGGTGCTAGATGGCGTGTTCAATCACGCTAGCCGCGGCTTTTTCTTCTTCAGCGACATTCTTGAAAACGGCCCTAACTCCCCTTGGCTAGAATGGTTTGAGATCGCTGCTTGGCCTCTATCTGCCTACGACGGCGCGCAGCCTGCCAACTACACCAGCTGGGTTGACAACCGCGCTCTGCCCCAGTTTAAGCATGACCACCCGGCGGTGCGCGAATACCTGATGCGGGTGGGCGAGTACTGGGTTCGCCAGGGCATCGACGGCTGGCGGCTAGATGTGCCCTTTGAGGTCAAGACGGAGGGGTTTTGGCAGGAGTTCCGCGATCGCATTAAAGCCATTAACCCCAAGGCCTACATCGTGGGCGAGGTCTGGACCGACGCCAGCCAGTGGCTCGATGGCACTCAGTTCGACGGGGTAATGAACTATCTGTTTACGGGGCCAACGATTGCTTTTGCGGCGGGCGATCGCGTCCGCATGGATTTAGTCGAAATACCTGACTATTACCCCTACCCAGCTTTGGATGCAGCAGGCTATGCCGACAAAATTCAGCACCTGCTAGCACTCTATCCTTGGGAGATTCAGCTCACCCAGCTCAACTTGCTCTCGAGCCACGACGTCGCCCGCGTCTATTCTGTCGTCGGTGAGGACGATGCCAGCATGGTGCTAGCGACTCTGCTGTTGTTCACGTTTCCTGGCGCGCCCAGCATTTACTATGGCGACGAAGTGGGGCTACCGGGCGAGTTTGATCCTGACTGCCGCCGCACCTTTCCCCCCGCAAAGGAGTGGCACCGAGATCTGCTCAACGTGCATCGCGAGCTAATTGCACTGCGTCACCGCTATCCCGCTTTATGCACCGGCACCTATGACGTTCTCCATGCCGAGGGCACGGGCTACGTCTTCAGCCGCACGCTGAACAGCGATCGCGTCGTTGTAGCCTTGAACTCCGGAGCAGACATGATTACGCTCTCTGCTGACGCGTTTGCCCCGGCGGTGAGCCCTGCTGATCAGGTCTTCGCTTACCATGGCGCTACCTGGACTGGCGATAGCCTAACTCTGCCTGCTCGATCAGCCATGGTGGTCATCGCCGAGTAGCGCTGTGTCTACGTCTTTATCTGCATTGCTGCCTCATCTTTCGTCACCCCTACTGCTCTCGGCGCTGGCGAATTTGAGCCATAAAAAACTCCTCTAGGGTGGGGCGAGTCTGCTGCAGGGTAATTAGGTGCCCTCCAGCGAGGGAGATTTGCTGAACAAAGCTGTAGGGGTCACCCTTGATGTAGCCCTGCCATCGGTCGCCCTGGACGGTCATCTGGTCGAGCCAGGGCTCAAGCTCCTCTCGGTGTCCACCGCAGCCCTTAACGACGTACTGGTCGGCGGTGCCCAACAGTTTGTCCAGGCTGCCTACAGCAATTAGTTCGCCCTGATCGAGAATGGCAACGCGATCGCAGATTACCTCCACATCTGACAAAATGTGGCTGTTGAAAAAGATGGTCTTGCCCTCCCGCTTCAGGGTCAAAATAATCTCTCGCACCTGAAACCGCCCGGTGGGGTCAAGACCCGACATCGGCTCATCTAGAAAAACCACATCGGGGTCGTTGATCAGCGCTTGGGCCATGCCCACTCGCTGCAGCATTCCCTTTGAGTACTGGCGCAGCTGCTTCTTCTTGGCGGTCGCCTGGGACAGCCCTACCAGGTCAAGCAGCTCTGCAATGCGGCGCTGCTGGGCGGCCCGCGAGAGGCCAAACAGCCCGGCGGTGTACTGCAAGAACTCCCATCCCGTCAAGAAGTCGTAGAAGTAGGCGTTTTCGGGCAGATAGCCAATACGCTGCTTTACGGCGCTATCGCCGAGGGAGTGGCCCAGCAGCGTTGCGCCACCAGCCGTAGGCCTAACGATGCCCAGCAGGATCTTCAGCAGTGTTGTTTTACCTGCTCCGTTGGGACCAAGCAGCCCAAAGGTTTCGCCCTGGCCAATCGTCAGCGAGCAGTCTTTAAGGGAAATAACCTGCTGGTTCAGCCAAAATCCGGTGCGGTAGGCCTTACTCAACCCATCGGTTTGCACAACTACCGAAGCTCGATCCGATCCTATGAGTGACCCGTTTTGTGACAACGCAGTGCCCATAGTTTTTAGTGCTCCCAAAGAATACGCCCCAGAATGGGGCGCTTAAAATCGTACCTCTGCCCTAGCAAAGACTTCTTCCCCATCTTGCCCTTGCTATTGGACTGAGGGGACGTGAGGTTGACAGGCCTGTTTCGTTTAGGATACCCACTGATAGACACCATGGTGCTGACCCCTAAGGCATCAGATAAGCTAAGTTGAGAACTGCTCCACGCTTTTGTTTTACGCCCTCAAGTATTAACTCCTATGGATCGATCGAAACTGGTTGCCATTGTCACTGGCTTCATTTCTCTGCTGCTAGCCCTGGGTTACTTGGTGCTAGTACAGCTGCTTGATTTTCGAGGCGAAATGGTTCCTGCGCCTCTGTCTACAGCATTAGCAGCCCCCACAATTATCTTCCTTTGCTGGTACTAGCTCCCTCCGGTGACGCAGGTAGTGGATCGTGAATTTAGACAAACGCTTATTAGTAAAACTTATAAAACAATGCAAGAATAGCTCTTTTTCCTATAAGCACGTTTATCTTATGGCAGGTATTAGCAGCTTTTTGGAGAAAATAGCGTCGCTTTTGGCCCCTAGGCAAACCCATAGTCCGTTGATTTTGGCATAGTATTATTGCGATCAACATTGAGAAAGTTATCCGCTAACCAGCAGGAACCCACAGCTATGCAACAGCTTGAGACGATGTCGACCCTTGACTACCAGTCAGAGCACTACAAAGATGCCTATAGCCGCATCAACGCCATTGTGATTGAGGGCGAGCAGGAAGCCTACGACAACTACCGCAAGCTAGCTGAGTCTCTGCCTGACGCCAAGGATGACCTGCTGCGCTTGGCAAAGATGGAAAGCCGCCACATGAAGGGCTTTCAGGCCTGTGGAAAGAACCTATCTGTCACCCCTGACATGGAGTTTGCCGCTGAGTTTTTCTCTCAGCTACACCAAAATTTTCAGCAGGCTTGGGCCGAAGGCAAGATTGTGACTTGTCTGTTGATCCAGTCGCTGATCATCGAAACCTTTGCGATCGCGGCCTACAACATCTACATTCCAGTGGCTGACGACTTTGCCCGTAAGATCACTGAAGGTGTGGTTAAAGATGAGTACAGCCACCTCAACTTTGGTGAAGAGTGGCTAAAGGCTAACTTCGAGTCAGCCAAGGCTGAGCTAGAGGCTGCCAACCGCCAAAATCTACCTATCGTTTGGGCCATGCTCAATGAGGTCGCTGGCGATGCCTCCGTATTGGGCATGGAAAAAGACGCCCTAGTCGAAGACTTTATGATTACCTACGGCGAAGCCTTGGGTAACATCGGCTTTTCTAGCCGTGAGGTCATGAAACTGTCGGCCCAGGGGTTAGCCGTCGCCTAACCACGGCGGTAGGTCTCTCAGCTTCTGCCACAGCAGCGGTGCTTACGCGTTAGAAAACACGCGTTAGGAAAATAGACTACCGCTACCGCTATCTACCGGCTGCCCAGTGTGCTATTTGATCCAGCACTGGGCAGTTCATTGTAGGTAAACTATCAATTTGCGCCACTTCTGGCGCATTATCCTCAGTAACTTAGATTTGCGATGTTTGGCCTAATTGGACATTTGACTAGCCTTGACCACGCTCAGCTCGTAGCCCGCGACTTGGGATACCCAGAGTACGCTGACCAGGGCCTTGATTTTTGGTGCAGTGCTCCGCCCCAGATTGTTGACACTATCAAGGTGACTAGTGCAACAGGCCAGCAAATCGAGGGGCGCTACGTTGAATCCTGTTTTTTACCCGAGATGCTAGCCGCCAGGCGCATCAAGGCGGCTACGCGTAAAATCGTCAATGCTATGGCCCATGCCCAAAAACACGGCATTGACATCACTGCCCTAGGGGGGTTCTCGTCGATTATTTTCGAGAACTTCAACCTCAACCAGATTCAGCAGGTTCGCAATGTCACGTTGGAGTTTGAGCGCTTTACCACCGGCAATACTCACACCGCCTACATCATCTGTCAGCAGCTTGTGGCTGCCTCGGCCCAGCTGGGCATAAATTTGTCTGATGCCACCGTAGCGGTATGCGGCGCTACGGGCGACATTGGCAGCGCCGTGTGCCGATGGCTCACAGCCCGCACAGATATTAAAGACCTGCTGCTGATTGCCCGCAATCAAGAGCGCCTTCAGCGCCTTCAGGAAGAACTGGGCTGCGGCGTGTCCATGGATCTTGAATCTGCTCTACCCAAGGCAGACATTGTGGTCTGGGTGGCTAGCATGGCCAAAGGTGTTGAGGTCGACCCCAATACCCTCAAGCACCCCTGCCTGATGATCGATGGCGGCTATCCCAAAAACCTCGATCAGCGTTTCAACTACGAGGGCGTGCACGTGCTCAAGGGCGGCATTGTCGAGCATTCCCTCGATATTGACTGGCGCATTATGAGCATCGTGAATATGGACGTGCCTGCTCGGCAGCTCTTTGCCTGCTTCGCTGAGGCGATGCTGCTGGAGTTTGAGAAATGGTATACCAACTTTTCCTGGGGGCGGAACCAGATTACCCTTGACAAAATGGACATGATTGGCCAGTCGTCTCGGCGGCACGGGTTCCGTCCGCTGCTTGACCTTACCTCTGCGCCTCTAGTAGCCGAACTTCTCTAGGCAACACTTGGGCTAAGTCTTCAGCGTTGGGCAATGGGGACAGTGGCTTGGTATTCTAGGATGCGGAAAAGGATTTCCCAGACGCCTGGGAGATTCTGGTTTGTCATCTTCTTTGCATCCCCTGACCATGGCTCCACCTGAGCGTAAGTCGATTTTGCTATCGTTTGAAAAGCCTCTGGTTGAACTAGAGGCTCGTATTGATCAGATCCGCGATCTGGCTGAGGAGAATGACGTCGACGTCTCGACGCAGCTGCGCCAGCTTGAGACCCGTGCTACCCATCTACGCCAGGAAATCTTCTCAAATTTAACTCCAGCTCAGCGCTTACAGGTGGCTCGCCACCCGCGTCGCCCCAGCACCTTAGACTATATTCAAGCGATTACCGATGAGTGGATTGAGCTGCACGGCGATCGCGGCTCCGGTAAAGACGACCCCGCCCTAGTGGGTGGTATTGCCCGTCTTGCGGGTCGGCCTGTGGTGATTTTAGGCCATCAAAAGGGGCGCGACACCAAAGATAACGTAGCCCGCAACTTTGGCATGGCCTCGCCCGGAGGCTACCGTAAAGCGATGCGGCTTATGCGCCACGCCGATCGCTTTTCTATGCCGGTGATTACATTCATCGATACCCCAGGTGCTTACCCTGGTTACGAAGCTGAAGAGATGGGCCAGGGTGAAGCGATCGCCTACAACCTGCGAGAAATGTTTGGGCTCGCGGTACCCATTATTTGTACGATTATTGGTGAGGGAGGCTCGGGCGGTGCCCTAGGGATTGGCGTGGGCGATCGCCTGATGATGTTCGAGCACTCGGTTTACACCGTTGCTAGCCCCGAAGCCTGCGCTGCTATTCTTTGGAAAGACGCCGCTCGGTCCGGAGAAGCTGCCGAGGCGCTCAAAATAACCTCTTGGGATCTAAAGCAGCTTGGCCTTTTAGACGTACTTCTGCCTGAACCAGTGGGTGGGGCTCATGCTCACCCGATTGAGGCGGCAGACACTCTCAAACAGGCGCTGGTGCAGCAGCTAGCGGATCTATCTCAGCTCGCTCCAGCCGCGCTCCAGCAGCTCCGCTACCAAAAGTATCGACAGATTGGCGTATTTTCTGAAGCGGCCTAGGGACGCCTCCGCAGTCTTGCCGCTTGTCTAAGGATTAATGGTCTATTCATCTGATTAGCTAGAACCAAGGCTAGGGTAGAGAGGACCGCGACGCTTGATCGCTTCCGCTGCGCTGATAGAATGCCTGCATTCGCTGACGTAGTTGAGAGTTAGTCACCGGCTCGTGTGGCTCGCCTCAGCTCTAGGCTCAGCCCAAGTTTTTTGTTGATTGGTACTTTCCCTTGCAAACTTCTACACCTCGTGACCTGCCGCGTCGCGCCCTAGTCACCGGGGCTAGTCGCGGTATTGGCCGCGCGATCGCCCGTGCCCTAGCTCAGTCTGGGTATGACGTCGCTTTGATCAGCCGCTCTTTAGACTCGCTTCAGCCAGTGCAGGCGGAGTTGACGGCCTGTGGAGTCATGTCTAAGGCCTACGCCCTTGACCTGGCTCAGCCAGAAGGGTTGCAGGACCAGTTGGCAGAGATCCTAGCTGACTTCGGCCCCCTCAGCGTGGTGGTCAATAACGCCGGAATGGGCTACACCGGAGCGCTAGCTACTATGCCCCTGGCTGACTGGCAACGGGTAATGAACCTAAATCTGACCGGCGTATTTCAGTGCATTCAGGCTGTCCTGCCCACTCTGAGAGCGGGCGGCGGCGGCACTATTGTCAATATTGCATCCGTTGCCGCTAAGTCTGCTTTTGCTGATTGGGGTGCCTACACCGTTAGTAAAGCAGCCCTGGTGGCGCTGTCGCGAGTGCTGGCTGTAGAAGAACGAGCCCACGGCATTCGCGTAGTGACGATATCTCCGGGCGCAGTCAATACCCCGATTTGGGATACTGATACGGTGCAGGCTGACTTTGACCGTGCCTCTATGCTGACTCCGGAGGTCGTGGCGCAGACGGTTCTGCACACTATTCTTCTGCCCGCCGAGGGGGTCATTGAAGATCTCACCCTGATGCCGGCTGGCGGAGCTTTGTAGCACATCTTTGCCCTATAGTGGCTTGGTCAACTCAGTGAGTGGCTTCAATACTGTTAAAATTCTGGAGAGTTTAAGAATCTATGACTACCGGATCTCAAAACGGCCTGAACGATCAATCTAAAGCCGGTACCAAGGCCATTATCCAGCCCGCAGTACGGCCCGATCGCACCCACAGCTATCGCAACGATGCCGACCAGTATAGTGTTCCTGAAACTAGCCATGAGGATATGACCGACGCCGTGCGCACTATGTTGCTGTCGGTGGGCGAAGACCCTGAGCGAGAAGGGCTGCTCAAGACTCCTAAGCGCGTAGCTGAGGCGATGCGGTTTCTCACCAGTGGCTACCAGCAGTCCCTGGAGGAACTGGTTAACGGTGCCATCTTTGACGAGGGTCACAACGAGATGGTGCTGGTTCGGGATATTAACCTGTTCAGCCTCTGTGAGCACCACATGCTGCCCTTCATGGGTCGTGCCCACGTAGCGTACGTTCCCAACCAGCGGGTGGTAGGGTTGAGCAAGCTAGCCCGCATTGTTGAAATGTACTCGCGCCGACTACAAGTGCAGGAACGCCTTAACCGCCAGATTGCCGAAGCAGTACAGGAAATTCTTGATCCCAAAGGTGTCGCTGTAGTAGTGGAAGCCAGCCACATGTGCATGGTCATGCGCGGTGTGCAAAAGCCCGGTTCCTGGACAGTGACCAGCGCCATGATAGGCGTATTTCAGGAGGATTCAAAGACTCGAGAAGAATTTCTCAGTCTAATTCGCCACCAGCCTTCGTTCTTCTAGGCAGGGTTAAGCTACATTTAGGAACCAGGCGTCTAAGTCGCCATTGAGCCAGACTGAGTAGTTTTTTAGCAGGTTGACTGGGGGAGCCTATCTCTGGGGAGAACGTCCGGTTAGATAGCCCCAGGCGTAGGCAGCATCGGCCATACTCTGCGTAACCGTGTACTCGTTGATGGCTGGCACCATATAGATATCGAAGTAGGTTTCTACGGCGGGCCACTCACGGGCGGCGGGCACGGCTACGGAGTCTAGCATGTCGAACATCCACTCTGACGCGTAAAAACCGGGGTCGATAGGGCCGTAGACGGTAATGCCGGGCACCCGATCTCCAGTAATGCGCTGATCGGTAACAAGAGGATTTTGAGGAAAGTGCTGCCCTAGCCCCGTAGTGTAGGTCATGTTGTCAGGGTTAGCTCCGACGGAAAACTGGCACCCCAGCAAAGCCGCGTCTAGGTAGCGCTGGTCTCCAGTTAGGGCGTGGGCTCGCAGCAGGGTACGAACTTTAGGTGCCCCGAGTCCGTCTCCCCAGCCTACCGGATGCCAGGGGGTTGTTTTGGTCCAGCCGAAAGCGGTAGTTTGGCCAGTTTCTACGGCGGCATCGGCTTCTGCTAGTACTGTAGCTCGCAGCTCTTTTTGAAGATCGGAGTCAGCCAGGCTGAGCGGCAGCTGGCTGTAGAAGAAGGCAGTTTCTCGTTTTACATCGGCTAGGCGATAGTCGTCACTCTCGGGCGAGAGGGCCGATCGCGCTGTCAAAAAGCGATCGTGCCAGGAGCGATCGCCTGTCAGGTGGTAAATTTCTAGCGCTGCTAGAGCCCGATCGAGCTCAATGCGATCGCGAGCCCAGCCCAGGGCATCAATCCCTTCTTGATGGCGGGCTTCGGCCCAGTTCATAGCGGCTAGAGCGCTGGCCTCATAGGCTGGGGCTGAGGAAGGCGCATAGGTAGTAAGCAGACGGGCGGTACGAGCGGCGACTCCAGCATAGATGTAGCTACTCCACGGGTCTGGAGCGTAGGCCATCACAGGCAGCGACTCCTGCCAGCTGGCTTCTCCCCGGCGGGGGTGCTCTGCTGACTCAATACCCCCGCGAATGCCACCCTCAGGAGTCTGAAGACGGCGGAAGAAATCTACGCCCCAGAGCGCTTCGTCGAGTAAATCGGGCAGAGCATTGGCAGACTCTGGAATAGCTAGGGCCAAAGAATCCATAGTTTGAGGAAATAGCTCAAGCAGTTCCATCAGCCGTCGAGCTACATCGAGGTGCTGAATACGGCGGTCCCAGTCGCCTGCATCAAAGTAGCCGCCCCAGGCGTTGGCCACCGTTTGATCGGTTTTGCCCTGCACTAGGTTCGCGAAGTTGCCTTCGTCAGTGCCCTGGGCATTGAGGCCGTTGCCCGTATCTACGAGCCCTGTGGTCGACTGGTAAACCGTGACTCCGTCATCGGGATGAAAGGGGCGGGGGCGCACCGTGTCGCTGTAGGGCGGCTTTAGGGCCACGCCGCTGCGCTGGTGATAAAACCCCTGCATGGCCACGTTAAAGGCCTGCTGCCAAGCATCGTCAGCGATGACAAAAGCGCTAGAGCAGCCTACGGTATCGACACAGAGGTGATAGCGTCCGGGCTGATCGAGGGCGCTGAAGTCGAGTTGGTCAACCTCGGTCAGGGTGTACGTGCGATCGCGTTTGTCTTCGGCGGTGCCGCTGCGGTAGCGCCGACTGGCCTCTCCCCTAAAAGCCACGCGCTGTGTCCTGTCATCAACGACCTGAAACGGCAGCCCTTCTGGGTAGCTCAACCCGCCGCCCGTACCCATCCAGGTCGACAAAAACCCTACTTTTGCTGAGTCATCAGGGCGAAAGCCAACCGCCGACACATGCACGGCTTCACTCAGCTGGCGTTTGGGCTGGTACACCAAAGCTATGGGAGACACTTGGCCCTGGAGTTCAATCTGGTAGATTTTTCCCGGAGTAAGGGGCGTCGGCAACCGCAGATAAAAGCGATGCTCCATCGCCCAGCGGCGATCGCTGCGGCTGGTGTTGGCGACATCTACCGGCTTGCTTTTGCGGTAGACCTTGACCGGGGGGGTGGCCTGCCGGTAGCTTGAGTCAGACCTCGACTGAATGCGATAGCTGCCAGGCTGACTGGCCTGGTCGGCGTTGAATGCCGCTTCGCGGTAGTGATCAAACCCGTAAAGAATATCCTGGCTGGGGCCAACCAGCGTACCTAGGGCTTTCCCTTGTCTAATTACCCAGGTATCGTTGCCTGAAGTTTCCAAGTAGTCTTGGGGTTGAGCTTGGTAAGAAACCTGACGGGCGTGGTCTACTTTGCCCTGGCGGAGCGTAATGACCACGACCTCTGAACTGACGGCTGCTGCTGTCACATCGGGCTGCTCCGACCTGACGATAGGAATATGGCCCAGCGTACCTACCGTACAAGCTACAGCAAAGCTCAGTACTCCTAGCCATAGCGCGGCTCTACGAGGCCAGTGGTAAAGCTTAGTCAACATTTTCTAGCCCCTCTGCTAGGTCAGTTAGCCGACAATGCCGGGTGCGGCTCAGTAAATCAGTACCCACATCGCTCGATTTCGCAGCCCCTACACTCTTGGGCATATTAGCGACTCTGGTATTGAGTTTGGGATAGTCATTGCTAGCATTGCCAAAGGTTTACTGCAGCTAAACACTAGTGGCTTTACTTCATTAAAAATGAGCTAATATCTAAGCCGATTCAGCCGGTTATGAAAATGAAAGTAGGCCCAGGCCAGGCTGAATTTTGTGGTTCTTGTGGTTAATGGGGAGCTCGGCCCGATTGCGGCTAAAACAGGTTTTTTCTGGAGTTGTTGGTGTAGCCGGACTGTGCCTGCTGGGCAGCCTGCCGGCTAAGGCTAGCGCGCGGCTGCAGGCCTGGCAGTTTGACACAGCCCAAAACCGCCTCGTGTTTACTACCGAGGGTGGGGTAGAACCCCAGGTCAGTTTGCTGAACAACCCCCGTCAGCTGGTTATCGATCTGCCAGGTATTTTGTCGGACGATGCTCTGGGTAACCAGTTTCTTGGCGGACCAGTGCAGGCGGTACGCGTGACTCAGGCCGATGCCCACACCACCCGGATGGTGCTAGATTTAAGTGCCGACTATAACCTTGACCCCAAGCAAGTCAAGGTTTGGGGCATGACTAACCAGCAGTGGGTTGTCCAGCTGCCCGGTGCAGCTCTAAATGCCTCTAGCTACACTTTCCCCCACAGTACTTTAGCAGTCCCAGATTTTTCTAAAGCAGCATCGCGGCCTCGTGTGACCGTGGGTGCCGAGCCGCTACCGCCGCTGATTAGCCGCAACCAGGTGAGCCGAGCTGCGGTTGGGGCAACGGCGACAGTGATGCAGGGTGTGCAGGCCACTGCCGAAGGGTTCTTCATCCCCACGGCTGGGGCAGTGCCTCAGGTGCAGGTATACCGCACCCGCGACGACAATCAGGCGCGGCAGATTGTCATTGATCTACTGGATGCGGCTATTATTCCTGGCCTTTCTGCAGAAGCGCTGCCCCAGGGCCGCTACGGCATTCAGCGCTGGAGCCTAACTCAGTTCGCCACGGCTCCCCCGGCCATTCGCGTTACGCTTACCCTAGACGGGTACAGCCCTGACTGGCAGGTTACCCCTCTGGCTAACGGGGGTATCTGGGTAACGCCTATTGGCTTGGTACCAAGCCAAATTGCTGCTCCGCCCACTACTGTGGTTCTGCCAGTCGTCAACTCAATGACGGCACCGCCGCCGAGTCGAGCCGCTGCTCCGGCAGCGACCCCCGCTCCTCAACTAGCGACTCTAGGCACCTCTAATCAGCCTAGCCGGGGTCAATTCTTAGTCATGCTCGACCCAGGCCACGGCGGCGTCGACCCCGGTGCTGTAGGGATTGGTGGCCTGCAAGAGAAAGGCGTGGTGCTAGCGGTGGCTCAGCACACGGCCGCGGCTCTCCAGGCCCAGGGCGTTGCGGTACAAATGTCTCGTCAGAGCGATCAAACTGTAGACTTACAGCCGCGAGCTGAGCGGGCTGAGGCCGCTCGGGCAACGGTGTTTGTCAGTATTCACGCTAATGCGGTCAATATGCAGCGTCCGGAGGTTAATGGTCTAGAGACCTATTACTACTCGGATGCAGGGCAGGTGCTGGCTACTGCTTTGCAGCGCCAGGTGTTGGGCACTATGGCCATGAACGATCGCGGCGTACGCCAGGCCCGGTTTCTGGTGCTGCGTCGAACCTCTATGCCCGCTGCTCTAATCGAAATTGGCTTCGTGACCGGTGCCAGCGATGCGCCGAAGCTGCGTGACCCCCGCTGGCAGGCCCAGATGGGTCAGGCAATTGCTCAAGGCATTCTTACCTATTTATACAGCAGCTCTCAGTAAGTTATTGGTGGCTTTCATGGGGGCCTACTGCGGCCTGACGGTGGGCTCCGCGCTGCGATCAGCGCGCTCGAAAAGCTTGTCTGGGAAGTGCAGAATGGCGATGGTAGCCTCTTAGCTGGCGCGAGTGATCGCCTTCTGAAATTCCAGCTCGAGGTGAGTTAGAACCTTTAGGCAAGGTGTTGTCTACCTAAAGGCCCGGCTCGTGACGTTATCTTCTCTAACCTTACCCCTCAATATGTCTAGGGAAATAGGTAGCGGGGAAGACGGGCTATCGAGAGGGCGGTGATAAGATTCAAGTCTCTAAGCGGATAAATCTGACCGAACAAATTTTAATTTTCAGGATAGCCGCACAGGCCTGTCCAACGGTTCGGACACCCCAGCTCTCCCAGGACAAGAATCATGGCTGCTCCCCTGCGATCGCCCAATCATCACAGCCGCAGTGTGTACTCTCTCATTGTGCTGATGCTGACTCTGAGCTGTTTAGGCT
>JBARUP010000560.1:0-7786 GCA_049645805.1 Nodosilinea sp. | reverse complement strand
GCCCACTCTCGACTGCTGTCCACTGACCCCGTCCCTGATCTCACTACCCCATCCCCCAAGCTATCCTCAAAAAAGCTTCTACCCCGCCCTCACTATGCTCACCGCCCTATCTACCACCCGCCCGCTCCAGTTCGCCAGCGACAACTACTCGGGCATTTGCCCTGAGGCGCTTGACTACCTGCTAAAGGCCAACTACGGCGATGTGCCCGCCTATGGCGACGACCAGTGGACCCAGCGCGCCGCAGACAAGTTTCGAGAGATCTTTGAGACCGACTGTGAGGTATTTTTTGTCTTCAACGGCACAGCCGCAAACTCGCTCACCCTGGCCTCGCTGTGCCAGTCTTACCACAGCGTTATTTGCCACGAGCTAGCCCACGTCGAGACCGACGAGTGCGGTGCCCCAGAGTTCGCCAGCAACGGCTCTAAACTACTGCTAGCTCAGGGCGATCGCGGCAAGCTCGACCCCGCCGATGTTGAGCGGCTGATTACCAAGCGCACCGATATTCACTACCCTAAGCCTAAGGTGATCAGCCTGACCCAGGCGACCGAGGTAGGCACCCTTTACACGCCCGACGAGCTTGCCGCCCTCGGTGCCCTAGCTCATCACCACAGCATGAGGGTACACATGGACGGCGCGCGCTTTGCTAACGCGCTGGCAGCCTTGGGCAAAACCCCGGCAGAGCTGAGCTGGCGGGCGGGCGTAGACGTGCTGTGCTGCTGCGGCACCAAAAACGGCATGGGCATTGGTGAAGCAATTCTATTTTTCGACAAAGCGCTGGCTGAAGACTTTGCCTACCGCTGCAAGCAGGCTGGCCAGCTGTGCTCAAAGATGCGCTTCATCTCGGCCCCCTGGCTGGGGCTGCTCGAAACCGGAGCCTGGCTGCACAATGCCGAGCACGCCAACCGCATGGCCGCCTACCTAGAGCAAGAGCTGCGCCAGGCTGGGCTAGACTTTCTCTTCCCCCGTCAGGCTAACGGGGTGTTTGTGCAAATGCCTCAGCCTTTAATCGACGACTTGCACCACCGGGGCTGGAAGTTCTATACCTTCATTGGCAGCGACGGTGTGCGGCTAATGTGCGCGTGGAACACCACGGTCGAGGCGATCGACGCTCTGGTAACAGATATCAAGGAAGCTTTAGGGTCTTAGATTCAGATACTTTGACCACACGTCAGAGTCACCGGACCTCGGTGCGGGCACAGTAAGAATGGACTGCGCCGGTAGCGCGTGCTTAATTACCCAGCGCCTGTAGTCGCTGGTTGGCGGCGGCCAAATCAAAGTATTCCGGGTCAAAGTCGTAGCCAACCTGCTGCCAAAGAGCGTCGGTTTCCTCGGGGTCATCACTATCGCTCAGGCGCTCAAGCAGATCGACATAATCCCATACGCCGTTGCAAAACTCTGGCGGGCACTGATACTCGCCCGCCGTGCAGTGGGGTACAGCATCTGCGATCGGGCCAGCAGATTCTAGCGTCACTTTGTGCAGCCAGCCCTGGGCCGGGGCGTAGGTATAGAGCAGCGTGTCACCAGATTGAGTGAGCAGGGTAGACAGCGACGGCCCTCGGAAGCCTGTTTTGGGCCAAAGCTCCTCACCATGCGCCATTTGCCCCTGATGCTTAAATCTATAGTCTGCCTGACCTGACCACCCCATCGCCGCGGCCAGTACTCGGTGCAGCGTCTCTAGCGACACACTGCTCTGCGCACAAACCCGCCGCCAGATCGACGGCTCGCTGTCTAGCAGCTCGACGTGGAGATGGTAGGTATCAACCGCGGGGCTAGGCGACATAGAGACAGGACTGTGTAGAGGGGACTTGCGGCTAAAAGCTGAAGCAGCGGGTTTACTCATCCTTGACACAGTAATCTGTTTCGGGCCAGATCTCGCTAATTTCGTCAGCCTGGTGATGGGCCGCAAAGCGCTCCCAGACAATACCGTTCACGTCTACCTCAGCCGTAGATGTTTCAGCCTGGTCATCCTCCCAGCCCAGGTGCCGCAGCGACCCCGATGTTCCATCGCCAACCTGGCGAATCGATAGATTTACCGTTTCTGTGCGCCACAGAGCGTAGGCTTTATCAATAACTAGCACGGGCTCACACCCCAGGCGTACCGAGTAATCCGATACGGAGGCAGAGATGTCGTCGACGGAAAGGGCAACGTGCAGCTTTTGCATGACAGTTTCCTCTAGATTCAGATGGATAGAGTCCGCCTGCCTCTAGTCTCTCCAGCGGCTGGGAGCCTATGATAAGGCAGTTTAGTAGACAGTAACTACCATGGCGGCACAGGCACAGATTGGCATTATCGGCGGCAGCGGCCTCTACCAAATGGAAGCCCTCACCGACATCGAAGAAATTCGCGTTGACACGCCCTTTGGCAACCCCTCTGACGCTATCATTTTAGGCACCCTGGACGGCACCCGCGTGGCATTTTTGGCTCGTCACGGGCGCGGGCATACCCTGATGCCGACGGAGCTACCCTTTCGCGCCAATATCTACGCGATGAAATCGCTTGGGGTGGAGTATCTAATTTCCGCCTCTGCCGTGGGCTCGCTCAAGGAGGATGCCAAGCCGCTGGACATGGTAGTGCCCGATCAGTTCATCGATCGCACCCGCAGCCGCGTATCTACTTTCTTTGGCGAAGGGCTGGTGGCCCACATTGCCTTTGGCGACCCGGTTTGTACCGCGTTGGCTAAGGTTTTAACCGACGCGGTAGAGCACCTAGATTTGCCCGGCATTGACCTGCACCAGGGCGGCACCTACGTCTGCATGGAGGGGCCGGCCTTCTCAACTAAGGCTGAGTCAGCCCTTTACCGAAGCTGGGGTGCCACCGTAATTGGTATGACTAACCTGCCTGAGGCCAAGCTAGCCCGCGAGGCCGAGATTGCTTATGCCACTCTGGCCTTAGTCACCGACTATGACTGCTGGCACCCCGACCACGACAGCGTTACGGTGGAAATGGTAATCGGCAATCTGCAAAAGAACGCTATCAACGCCCAGCGGGTGATTCGAGAAGTAATCAACCGCATTGCCGCTAGCCCGCCCCAGTCAGAGGCCCATTCAGCACTGAAATATGCCGTTATTACCCCATTAGACAAAGCCCCAGCGGCAACGCTCGACAAACTTAGCCTGCTGCTCAAGAAGTACATGTCCTGAACCAAATTTCGGTCTCAGCGATCAGGCGGCTTTAGCCTAGGGCTGTACCAACTCACCCACAATGCGAAAACCCACGTCATTGCTGTGGGTATCGGCCTGCATCCCAGCTCGGTAGGCCGAGCGGCACTGCTCGGGCGGGCTCTGCCACGAGCCACCCCGAACTACTCGCCAGGTATCGCTGGCAGAGGCCCGACTGGAAGCACACCACTCCAGCACGTTGCCGTGCATGTCGTAGAGACCAAAGTCATTGGCCTTGCCAAAGGCTCCAACGGCGGTGGTGGTAGCGCGAAACTTACCCGCAGGCTCTTGGCGGTAGGGCTGGGTGCCGTTGTAGTTGGCCAAGTCGGTAGTAAGAGTCTGGCCCGTATTGAAAGGAGTGGTCGTTTTGGCGCGACAGGCGTATTCCCACTCGGCTTCGGTGGGCAGCCGGTAGTGCTGAAGACCAGGATGAGCAGGGAGAGTTTTGGCCAGCTGGTTGAGCCGGTCGCAAAACTCGGTCGCCTCGCGCCACGAAACTTGCTCAACCGGGCGATCGCTGCCGGTGAAATAGGCAGGGTTGGGGTCAAGAGCCTGGTTGACGGTGGGCAGCTGCGCCACCGCCCGCCACTGCGCCTGGGTGATAGGGTGAGTGCTCAGCCAAAACGACTCCACAGCGGCAATGGTTTGGGCCGGCTGGGCCGGATCGCGGCCCGGCTCGGTGTCAGGTGCCCCTAGCATAAACTGGCCGCCCACAATCGAGACCAGCCGCAGCGTTACCGGGCCAAGGGGGGTTTCTAGCCGCAGCGCTGTATGGGAGGGGGTAGAAAACTTAACCTGCGATCGGCTAATGCCAAACTCATCGACGCTGACTGATTCGTAGCTGTACAGCTCGCTCGACTCGGCCCCCTGCGAACTGGTTGTAACTGAGTCAGGCGCTGTTTGTTCAGGCTCCGGGTCAGGAGCCTGAGACTCGACGACCTCTAGGTTGGAAGACAGAAACGATTCTTCCGCTTGCGCTAGAGCCTTTTGCATGCGGTCGGGCAGGGTTGACAAACCGGGCGCGGCTGAAACGTTCTCAGAGGCAAGGGTTTGCAGCGCTGGCACCCGCTGAAAAGCCAGGGCTGAGCCACCCCCCACTAGACCTAGCCCGGCCAGGCGCAGCCAGCGTCGCCGACCCATAGTAGGAACGGGGGTCTGGGCCGTTTGGCTAGCGGTGGCCAGGGCCGCAGCAAGTTCATTGATGAGGCTAGGGGAGGTTGGGCTGACGGGGGCGATCGCCCCCGAGCCACCAGGTAGGCTGCTGAAAACCCCCTCAATACGGTGAACCAGCCGGTCAAGATCGCGGTGAAAGTCAGGATCACAGCGCACCTGGGCGCTCTGGCGATAGGCCAACGCCTTTAGCCCTTCAGGGAGAGCATTCTCCTCGGGCAGAGTAGCGCCACCCACCAGCACCGGAATAACGAGGCGATCGCGCTGCAGGGCGGTTTCAATTTCAATTCTGACCCAGTCGGCGGGGTTGGCGAGCTTAGGCCGACCCCGCTCATCAGCGACCTGCAACCACTGAGGGTCAATCACCGCCAGCAGTACTGGGCAGTGGCCTACCTCTTGCTCGAGGTGGCGACGAAAGTTTACGCCAAAGGGAATGGAGTCAACATCTTTGAATACGCTGCTTTCACCAAAATGCGTTATCAGACGGTCGTAAATCCGTCCGGTTATATCGATGCTAGTGCGTCGACGGTACGAGACAAAAATAGATCTGGCACTGACCATATGCGTTTGCTACCGAGATGGAGATTGCACACCTGATAGCTAAGATGATCACTACCTAAGGAAAGATTCTCGTCTTAGATGAGTTATTCAATTCCTCACACGACTGGCCCTAGAACATGAATTTTTAACGGTAGCTCAAGGGGTCTCACCCCTTATGTACTCCTCTGTAAACTGGCCTTAAGCCCTACGATAGAACGTTACTTAGCTCAAATCATTCATTCAGTAGAGGATAACGGCTGAGGCAGTGTCTAGACTAAATTTAGCATTTTGTATTTTGAGGACAGCACCATGACTACTGAAGAGAACAAGTCTTTCGCTGAAAAGAACGAAGATCGCGTTGAGAAATTTCTAGACAAAGTTGAAGACAAAGCAACTGACGATAAAGAAGACAAAAAAGAGTCCACCGCCAAAGACGCTAAATAGATAGTTGGCTACTAGACCTCTCGGGCGCGTGGCTTGAAATGGCTACGGTTCTCGTGTGGATATCTAGCGCTGAGCCAGCTAGAATGCGCTCTTCCCCAGCTCTTTTGCTAAGAGAGCTGGGGAAGGTTTTTAAGACCTCATGTAAAAAATGAGAGTTCGCCTTTGGTAAAAATCTCAGGGTGAGAGCAAAGCTGAGATATAGTCGCTCTGTTAGCAGAGATCGACTTTAATCATTGTCTGCCGTGATGCCGAGCGCTGAGGCAAGGATCCTGGCCCTGTGCTTATTCGACGAATGCCTCGGGCTGAGGCAATAGCTGACCAGTTTATTCTGGGATCATTGCAGACGCGCCGTTCGGCAGCTTCATGAGGGTTAGCCTAGTAAAACCCCAATCGCTCTAGCTCACTACAATACATAGGCTAACCCGAACTTCAGGAACGCGCCGTGACGGCTGACCCGCGCCTCGTCCCCATCACCGACTATTTCGCCGCCCGAGGCTGGCAGCCCCTCACCTTTCAGGCCAAAACCTGGGACGCTTATCTAGCGGGGCGCAGCGGACTGGTGCAGGTGCCGACCGGCTCTGGCAAAACCTACGCGGCGGTAATGGGGGCGATCGCCGAAATGATCGCTACCCCCACCGAAGGACTACAGCTGCTTTACATCACCCCCCTGCGCGCCCTGTCACGAGACATTGAGCAGGCGATCAAAGCTCCTATTGAGGCCATGGGCTGGCAGGTCACTGTCGAGTCTCGCACCGGAGATACCAGCTCCTCCCGCAAGACTCGGCAGCTAAAGAAAATGCCGCATATTCTAATCACGACGCCCGAGTCGCTGGCGGTGATGCTGTCCTACAAAGACGGAGCCAAGCGCTTTGGCAGCCTGCGGATGGTGGTACTGGACGAGTGGCACGAGCTAATGAGCTCCAAGCGGGGCACTCAGGCAGAGCTGTGCGTAGGGCATCTGCGATCGCTCCAGCCCAATCTCCGCACCTGGGCCATCTCTGCCACTCTAGGAAACCTCAAAGAAGCGGCCCAAACGGCCATCGGGCTGGGCGCTGAGCCAGTGATCGTTCGCTCAAACCTGAAACGAGACACGGTGATCCAGAGCATTCGGCCCGAGTCGGTCGATACTTTCCCCTGGGCGGGGCACCTGGGCCTGCGTATGTTTGAGACCCTGGTGGAGGCGCTGGATATTGAGAAATCGACGCTAATCTTTACCAATACCCGTAACCAGGCCGAGCGCTGGTACCAGGCGCTGCACTTTGCCCTGCCCGACCAGATGGACAAGATCGCCCTGCACCACGGCTCGATCGACGTCAAAGAGCGAGAGGCGATCGAAGCGGGGGTAAAATCTGGCGATATAAAGTGGGTGGTCTGTACCTCATCGCTGGACCTAGGCGTTGATTTTCAGCCCGTGGAGCGGGTGGTGCAGATCGGCAGCGCCAAGAACCTGGCCCGACTCTTGCAGCGAGCAGGGCGCAGCGCCCACGTGCCCGAGGGCACTTCGGAGGTGCTTTTCTTACCCACCAATGCCCTGGAACTGCTGGAGATTTCGGCCTTCCGTCGAGGGCTAGAGATGGGCGATATGGAAACCCGCCGCCCCCAGCAGAAGCCCTACGACGTGCTGGTGCAGCATTTAGTCACCCTGGCTTGTGGCGACGGATTTGCGCCCGAATCGACTCTGGCTAATCTGCGGCAAACTGTTGCCTACGCTGACCTCACCGACGAGGAGTACCAGTGGGTTCTGAACTTCATTGAGCACGGCGGTCAGTGCCTGGGCGCTTACCCGCGCTACAAAAAGGTAGCGTCAGACGAGGGGCTGCTTAAGATCAGCGATACCAAGCTGGCCCGCACCCACCGCATGGGCATTGGCACTATTACCTCCAGCACGCCGGTCAAGATTGTCTACACCACTCGCAAAGCGATCGGCACCGCCGAAGAATCTTTTGTCTCCAAGCTAAAGAAGGGAGACGTGTTTTTCTTCGCCGGTCGGCAGCTAGAGTACTTTCAGCTCAAGGATATGGTGCTCTATGTTAAGAGCACCAGGCGCAAGTCGACGGTAACGCCTACCTGGGGCGGCGGACAGCTGGCTATCTCTGACACGCTGAGCCACCACCTGCGTCGTGAAGTAGAGAGAGTGCGATTCTCCTTCGGAGAGGCTGCGCCAACGCTGCTTCAGGCATCTGATCAAGTAACCGTTCCAGTTCAAGCAAAATCCTCTGCTGAGCAGCTTTGGACCCCCCAAACTCCCGCTGTGGAAAATTCCCTTAATATCCCTCTTGATAAGGGGGGCAGGGGGGATCTCCCTGATGCAGATCGCCAGTCCGGAATAGGCCATTCGCTGGAAGTTGCGAATGACGAGATCCTCACCATCCGCCCCATCCTCGAAGCCCAGCAGCGCCTCTCCACCCTGCCCAGCGCCGGCGAACTGCTGGTAGAAAGCTGCAAAACCCGCGAGGGCCAGCACCTCTACGT
>JBARUP010000559.1:0-1773 GCA_049645805.1 Nodosilinea sp. | reverse complement strand
GCAGCTGGAGCTGGTGCGCCAGAGCGGCGACGAGAAGATGATTCGCCGCTGGCAGATTCGGATTATGCAGAAGTATGCCCTGCCCTTTGTGTGCGTGGTGTTTGGCCTGGTGGGAGCCTCAATCGGCGTGCTGCCTCAGCGCACCAGCCGCGCCACGAGTTTTGGCATCAGCATTGTGATTATTTTCGGCTACTACCTGCTCTCGTTTATCACCAATGCCATGGGTGAAGTAGGGGTGCTGTCGCCTTTTCTATCGGCCTGGCTGCCAACGCTGCTGGGGCTGGTGGTTGGCCTATATCTGCTGTTTCGCGCCTCTAAGTAAAGGGCAAGATTTTACAAGACAATGTCTTGGCCAAACCCTATGCTTGGATCTGATGTTGCGACAGGACCGGGCCGTGATAGAGCAGGCCAAAGCATGGCAATCGCCGATATTTACTGATCTAGAGGTGCTTCATGCTACCTATCGCACCCATCGGTTTTCTCGGCATGTCCACGAGGATTTTTGCGTCGGCATCATTGTTGATGGTGTAGAAGCCGTTAGCTATCGGGGCGCTATCCATACTGCACCTAAAGGCAGCATTGTTGTGCTCCAGCCGGATGAGGGCCACAGCAACTGGGCGGCGGCTGATGGCGGCTGGAGTTTTCGTGTCATCTACCCTCCCGCCCGTCTGCTTCAAGGACTAATAGCTGAAGATATCGAACAAAAGGCAGCGCTTCCCTTCTTCGCCGACCCTGTAATTTGCGATCGCACGCTCTTTCGGCAGCTGGCGCATGTTCACACCCTGCTGGCACAGCCGGCGGTGGAGGATCGCCTGCCGCCCCACGCCTATCTAACCCACCTTCGCATCGCTCAAGCTAAGCAACAGCTGCGTCAGGGGCAGTCCTTAAATCAGCTAGCGCTGGAGCTTGAATTCGTTGACCAAAGTCATTTTACAAAAACCTTTAAAGCCTCTGTGGGTGTCACTCCTGGGCAGTATCGCACTCAGCTCAAAGCGTGAGCCGCCGCACCGTTATTTGACTTGTTCTAAACCCAATTTTCTGGGAGTGCATGATGTCTGATCCCCCTCGTTTTCTCCCTTTCAGTTCAGGCTGCCTAGCCGCCGCAGGCTGGGGACTCACCGGCACGTTTATTAAGCTGATGCCTCAGTTCAGCACGCTGGATGTGCTGTCGATTCGGTTAGGAACGGCTGGTTTAGTGATGCTGCCGATGCTGGCGATGCGCCCTGCCCTATGGTCAGACCTGCGAGTGCTGTTAAGAACCCGCTCAGCGATGCTGCTGGCGAGTTTGATGGTGCTTTATTACGTGTTTGCTGTTCGAGCGTTTCAGCTGGCTCCGGTGAGCGATGTCGTTCTGGTAGTGGGGCTGTCGCCTCTGCTGGGACTAGCTGCTATAGCCGTTCTAGGGCAGCCCTTAACAGTGCTAGAAGGGCTGGGTGGCGTAACAGCATTCAGCGGGCTAGTTTTGTTTGTGCTGCCCAAGCTCCAGGGCAAGAGTGACGATACATTGGCTTACCTGACGGGGCTGGGATTTGCTCTGCTGGCGGCTGCCGTTTCCCTAGCCTATGCCTCACTCTTCAAGGCCTCCAGTGCGCAGCCTCGCCTAAACCCGCTGCTGGTGGGGTTCATTACCTTCGCCACTGGGTCAGTTGTAATTATCCCTATGACTCTTCTGTCTACCTCGCAGTTCTTACACAATCTGCTTCAGCCAGGGGTGTGGCCAATCGCGCTGGGCTTAGGGGTACTTTCGACGGTGGTTCCTACCCTGTCCTACAG
>JBARUP010000558.1:0-12738 GCA_049645805.1 Nodosilinea sp. | reverse complement strand
GAGATGAGCGGGGTTTACAAAGAATTTGGTAATCCCCTAGCAGGCTGCTTTCCGGTGCTGCTGCAGATGCCTATTCTCTTTGCTCTATTTGCCACCCTGCGGGGATCGCCCTTTGCCGACATCAACTACGACGTCAACGTGCAGGTTTTTCCTCAGGAAAAGATTGAGCAGATCCAGCCCCAGGTGTTCAGCTCTTCTCCTAAAGCGATCTACGTCTCTGACGGCTCCCACTTCCCCATTTCTGCAGTCGTGCCCGGCGGCAATAAGCTGGTAGTGGGTGAGAAGACCGATGTGCGGCTGCAAACCGCCGAGGGCGAAACGATTCAGGATTTAGTCGTCAAGTACAACGACGATGTTGATAGCTTCAAGCCCCGCTGGGAAATTACCAAAGGCGATGACGTTGTTTCAGTCGACGAGGCTGGCCGCATCACTGCTTTAACCCCTGGTGAAGCCACGGTGCGGGTACAGGCCCCTGGGCTTGCCGCCAACAAAGGTTTCCTATTCATTAAAGCCCTGGGCCGCATTGGCGTGACGGGCGACGACGGCGCTATCCACTGGGATATCTTGCTGATGATTCTAGGATTTGGGGGCAGCTTATATCTCAACCAGGTGCTCTCTGGTCAGGGGTCTGCCACTAGTGACAACCCTCAGCAGGCGGCGGTCAACAAGTTCACGCCGCTTATTTTTTCCGGCATGTTTCTGTTCTTTCCGCTGCCTGCGGGGGTACTGATGTACATGCTAATCGCCAACATCTTTCAGACTATACAGACCTTCATCTTGTCTCGAGAGCCCCTGCCGGAGAATCTGCAAAAGATTGTCGATGCTGAGGCTAAGACCGAGGACAAGAGAGAGATTCTGCCCTTTGAACCGGGGCGCGGCAAGAAGAAAAAGGCATAGCCTATGGTTACTGATGCTGCCACTGCTGGGGTGGACTGGTTAACTAACCTGCTGAAGATACAGGCCCTGCCGTCGACGGTCAGCGCTCGCGCGGTCGAAGACGAGTCTGGGGAAAGCTGCTGGCTCACTATTGCAGACGAGTCGCTGTCGCTGGAGCAGGTGCAGGCTCTGATCGGTGATAACGGTGCAGTGCTGGACTCGATTCAGTATCTGGCGAATACGACCCTAAACTTGGGCAAGAGCCAGGATGAACAGCAGGCATTTACTATTGAGCTAGCTGGCTACCGCGCCAAGCGCCTGGAAGAACTCAAGGCCATGGCCGCCGAAGCAGCCGAGCGAGTGCGGACCAGCGATGAAGAGTACGAAATGCAGGGGCTATCCTCTGCCGAACGAAGGCAGATGCACCACTTTTTATCGTCTTACGAGGGGTTAGCTACCTTCAGTCGCGGCCGGGAGCCCGATCGCCACCTGGTGGTTTGTGTAGCGAGTCAGGCCCCTGACAAAGGCTAGCCCTCGGTACTCAGCCAGAACCGAGACAGCCAGAACTGAGACTGCGCGAGTCACGAGAGGGATTAGCGATGGATAGAGTATATATACCCAACCTACTGCAGCGGCCTACAAAGAATCTCGCCGTTGATCTAGATGCGCACATAGCTGATCTTGAGACCCTTACGCCCGTGCGAGGTGAGATGAGCATTACCCACCAGGGGACTTACCTAGAAGTCAAGGCCGAGGTCGACACAATTGTGACGCTGACCTGCGATCGCTGCCTGCAGGCCTACAACCACCGGGTGCTGGTATCAGCCCAGGAGCTGCTCTGGCTAGAAAATGAGCCCGACCCCGCTGCTCTGCCCCTGGAGCGAGAAGTGGCTGTAGACGACCTCGTAGAAACTCTGCCGCCCAATGGATACTTCTATCCCGAAGCCTGGATTTATGAGCAAATTTGTCTGGCTCTGCCCCAGCCGCAGATTTGTGACGAAGACTGCCCCGGTATTGACGTGAGTGATTCGGAGGCTACACCCGTAGACCACCGCTGGTCAGCCCTAGCTCAGCTTCAGCAGCAGTTTCAGCAGCCGGAGAGCTAGGGCCGTGGGCTTTACGGAAGATCTAGGGCTGCTGATTCGCGCCCGCTACCCTATCCTTTACGTTGCTACCGGTGAAGAAGAGCGGGCAGAGGCAGACATCGCGGCCTGCGCAGTTGCCCAGGGCAGCCGCGCCCTCTACACGTGGGATTTTGTCGATGGCTACCAGGGCAACCTCAACGACGCTGGCTTTGGCAAGCGCAACCCTCTCCAAGCGCTGGAGCTAATAGAAAAGCTGCCCACCAACGCCCCGGCTGTGTTTGTGCTGCGGGACTTTCATCGTTTTTTAGATGACGTCGCGGTTTCCCGCAAGCTGCGAAACCTGGCCCGTCGCCTTAAGGCTCAGCCCAAAACCCTGATTATTCTCTCGGCCCAGCTCACCATTCCCGACGAGCTGAGCGAGACGGTAACGGTGCTAGAGTTTACCCTACCTAATGCCGCTGCCATTCGGCAGGAGGTGCAGCAGCTCCTGAGCGCTACTCAAACCGACCTGCCACCCACCATGCTAGAGGAGATCGTGCGCACCTGTCAGGGGCTATCGCTAGAGCGCATTCGACGTGTCCTGGCCAGAGCGATCGCCCACCACGGAATCTTTGACCCCGCCGACCTCGATCTAATCCTTGACGAAAAGCGGCAGAGTATTCGCCAAACCCAAATTTTGGACTACTACCCCGCCAGGGAGCAAATTTCTGACATTGGCGGCTTAGACAACCTTAAAGACTGGCTGCTCAAGCGGGGGGCAGCTTTCTCAGAAAAGGCGCGTCAGTACGGCCTGCCTTACCCGCGCGGGCTGCTGCTGCTGGGCATTCAGGGCACAGGTAAATCGCTGACTGCCAAGGCGATTGCGCACCACTGGCACCTGCCCCTGCTGCGCCTGGATGTTGGGCGACTGTTTGGCGGTTTAGTCGGCGAGTCCGAAGCCCGCACCCGCCAGATGATTCAGCTGGCAGAGGCGATGGCCCCCTGTGTCCTGTGGATTGATGAGATTGACAAAGCCTTTGCCGGCATGGACGGTCGGGGAGACTCAGGGACTGCCAGTCGGGTCTTTGGCACCTTTGTTACCTGGATGGCCGAGAAGACTTCGCCCGTGTTTGTGGTGGCCACCGCCAACAATATTCAGGCGCTGCCCCCTGAGGTACTGCGCCGAGGCCGCTTTGACGAGATTTTCTTTGTCGGGCTGCCCAGCCAAAGCGATCGTCAGGCTATTTTTGAAGTGCATTTGTCTCGTCTGCGGCCCCACACCCTAAAGAGTTTTGATCTGGCCCGATTGGCCTATGAAACTCCCGACTTCTCGGGGGCTGAAATCGAGCAGGCCATTATAGAAGCTATGCACCTGGGCTTTAGCCAGAACCGCGACTTTGCCACTGACGATATTCTTACCGCCGCCAGCGAGATGGTGCCCTTGGCCCGTACCGCCCAGGAGCAGATCGAGGCCCTACAGGCCTGGGCTGCATCAGGAAAAGCGCGGATGGCTAGCCGCACGGGCCTAGACCCACGGCTGCGGCCAGCTCTGCCTGAAACCGATTAGCCACGCCGATGCCGATTAGCCGGGGGTGCTGTACCATGAGCAAGCTGTCAACGATTTTGGCCGGTTCCGTCTATGAAAGGATTTTTCCTTGGCCTCTCCAAGCTAATCTTAGGCGTTGCGATCGCTCTCGTTCTATTGTCAATGGCCGGGGTGGCTACCGCCCGCTACTTTATGGGCCGTCTCTCAGTCTTGCCGCCCAGGCCGCTGTACGGCGACGAAATGCCAACCCCCGATGAAGCTGCCGCCGAGGCTGTTTCTGAGCCCGCTCCCCCTGCTCCTGAGGCTGCGCCCCCTCCGGCAGCAGCCCTAGAGCCTGGGGCCTACAAAGCTGTGGTGATCCAGCCAATTGGCTTAGTTATTCGAGAAGGCCCCGGAGTCGAGTTCCCCCAGGCGGGGGGCGTTGACGTCAACGAAGCGGTAGTCGTGCTTGAAGAGCCCGCCGACAAAGACTGGGTCAAGGTGCGGATCGTGTCTAGCGGGCAAGAGGGCTGGGTCAAGGCGGGCAATACTCGCCGGGCCGAGTAGCCGTCTCAACCGCTGGAAAGATTTACCTTGGGTAAGTCTTCTCTTGGGAAAATGTTAATTAATCTAACCAAGCCTTAAGCTTAGTTTCACTTCCCCGGAGCGCACTGCTTAGAGCCAGGGCAGAGTGGTAGCGTGAGGTCTGAACAACGGCAGTCGGCCCCAGGTCGGCACATAAGCTTCACTGGATGATGGCCCCAGCGGGTTTTCTCAGGCTGTCGCTTGGCCCTGCGTTATACTCTGCCTCTAAACACCTATGCACAACCTACAAAAAGACTGGATTAGCTCTGTTGCGATCGCGGCTCTAGGGGCTGGCGTAATCACCTCCTTTGCCGTAGCTCAGGGACAAAACCCGCTGGTGGGCTTAGCTATTACCGCCTTTGCGGCTGTGTCAGCTGTGGCTATCGATCACTTTCTGTAGGATTGGCCTTTGCAAAGCCAGAACTACAGCAGGCTAACAAGCAATCAGACCCTGAGGCAGTGAACCCCACTGCCTTTTTAGTGCCACAGGTTTGTTCCTGGGAAATTGAACATGCCGCGCAAGCCTGCTATCGCCCTAGCACGGCTGCTCCTTCGTAGAAAAAGATGCCCGCTACGCAGCCGGTCATCAGGGTGGCTAGGGTGCCTGCCCAAAGCGCTTTCCAGGCTACCTCGGTGATATCCTGGCGGCGAGAGGGCACAATACCAGCTAGACCGCCGACGAAAATGCCGACTGAGGGCAGGTGGGCAAACCCGCAGAGAACGTAGCTCACAATCACCAGGGCGCGATCGCTGAGCCTTCCTTCGGCTGCCGCACTGGCTAGGCCAATGTAGGGCGGTATCGCTGTTTCGAGCAGGCGGCGGCCAATCAGCTGTGAAGACAGCCACAGCTCGGGCCAGTCGAGAGAGACCCCGGTGAGAAAGGTAAGGGGCAAAAACAGCGCTCCCACAATGTTTTGCAGCGTAATCACGCTAAACACCTGACCGATGACTCGCCACAGCGCGAACTCACGGGTGGCGAGAGAGGCTAGCTGGGCAAACACCAAATCGAGCAAGGCAATTAGGCCCAGAATGGCGATCAGCGCGGCGACAATGCCCACCGCCATCTTGACGCCGTCAAGGGCACCGAGAATAAGGCTATCCATGGGGCTTTTGCGCTCGTCAGCGGCTAGTTCTAGGGCGGGTACCCGCCCTAGAGTATCAGGCTCGTCTTTTTCGGGCACTAAGATTTTGGCCAGCACAAAGGCGGCGGGAATAGTCAGCAGCGAGGCTGACATCAGGTGTCCAGCGATGGAGGGAAAAATTGGCCGCAGATAGCCAGCGTAGAGCCCCAGCACCGTAGACGCAATAGAGCCGAACATGGAGGCTAGAACGGCGCACAGCTCGCTGCGGGTCATGCGCTCAAGGAAGGGCTTGATGGCGATCGCCGACTCAATAC
This sequence comes from Nodosilinea sp., assembly GCA_049645805.1. Lineage (GTDB taxonomy): Bacteria > Cyanobacteriota > Cyanobacteriia > Phormidesmidales > Phormidesmidaceae > Nodosilinea. The sequence goes on along the minus strand of JBARUP010000558.1, from coordinate 7,292 downwards.
CGACAAAGATATTTGCCGCTCCGGCCAGGGCTTCGGCCCCGCTAATATTCATCGCCCAGCGAAAGAACTTGGCAAACACCCGCACCACGGGCTGAATTACCCCTAGGTTGTAGAGCAGCGAGAAAATGGCGGCAAAGAATACTACTTGGGGCAGCGAGCGGAAGGCAAAAATGTAGCCCAGATTCAGATTGTCTGCCCCGAGGCGATCGCCGGGCACTGCCGTAAAAGAAGGTGTTAGGGCGCGGGCAATCCAGCGGCCAGCCCCGGCGGGGCCGGCGGTTTGGTTGAAGTCAGGCACAAAAATGGGGCCAAACAAAAACCGCGCCCCGGCGTCAGAGGCATCAATTAGGGCATTGAGCAGCGCGCTGAGCCACACCACGACCTCGCGGGTGAAGGGCAGCAGAAAGATGAGCACCCCGATCAAAAGCTGAATGCCGATGCCCCAGCTCATCAGCCGCCACGGCACCTGTCGCCGGTCCTCTGAACCGAGCCAGGCAATAAAGCAGAGACCCAAAATACCCAGCAGCGAAATCAAACGCAGTGCCATCGCGTGCCCATTCTCCTTTTAGCCTAACCGTGCAAACCTGCACCGATTATGCCGAAGAATGCTCTTAGCGCATCGTGCCGTCCTAGAACTTAACTTGAACTAATTTTAGTAGGGCTAGAACACCCCTAAATTTGATAGTTCAGGCGGCACCCCTGACCCATAATGGAGATGACCCACCGTCCTACGCCATGGAAGCTTTTTCTCCTTCACCTCCTGAGTGGGCCCAGCCGGCTACCCACGCTACCCAGTTTTGCTGCCCCCGCTGTGGGGCTGAGAGTCGCCAGGCCAAGGCGGTTTGGATAAATCGTCGCTCGCCGGTCTTTGGGGCTGACCATCGCCGCAAGTGGCAGGAATTTTACCACTGTGGCGAGTGCGCTACCCCCTGGTGGGCCTGGAGCAGCGATCGCCCCCCTTCGCCCTACGGTGACCGCAAAGAGGAAGAGGATAATCTGTTCTAAGGTGCTGTCAGGCCCCACTGCCGCTTTTGGTATTGTCTTCAGCTTTCTTTAGAACCGTTTGAGCACTTAGATGCCTGAGTATTTAAGCAAGATCTGCATCATTCTGCCTCTTACACTATGGCCCTTGACCCACCTCCCACCATTCACGTTTTTGGCAGTCTGAATATGGACTTGGTTTGTCGCACACCGCATCTGCCCCAGCCCGGGGAGACGGTCTTGGGCAACCGCTTTGAAACGCTGCCCGGCGGCAAGGGCGCTAATCAGGCCGTTGCAGCGGCGCAGCTAGGGGCCGCAACGGCCCTAGTTGGCCGAGTTGGGGCAGATGACTTTGGCCAGCAGCTGCTTCAGGGTTTACAGAATGCTGGGGTAGACGCTGGGGGAGTGGTAATCGATGCGACCGTCTCTACCGGAATAGCCGCGATCGCGGTTGACAGCGCTGGCCAAAACACCATTGTGGTTATACCCGGAGCCAACGATCGCGTTGACGATCACGATGTCGATCGCCTCGTCGCCCGGCTGCGGTCCGGTGAGATCCTCCTGCTTCAGCAGGAGGTACCGCTGCCTGCGGTGATGGCGGCGGCTAAAGCCGCTAAGGCCCACGGTGCAACCGTCATTGTTGACCCGGCTCCGGCCCGCACCAATCTGCCCGCTGAGTTCTTTGACCCGATTGATATTCTTACCCCCAATCACATTGAGGCGAGCCAAATCACGGGGCTAAACGTAACTGACCTAGAGACCGCCGCCATCGCTGCCCGTCGGCTAGTAGAGCGTGGGGTAATGGCGGCGATCGTTACGCTGGGCGATCGCGGAGCCGTAGTCGCCACTAAAGACCGCAGTTTTCATCAGCCTGCCCTACCGGTAGCGGCGGTCGATACCGTGGCGGCGGGGGATGCGTTTAATGGGGGCCTAGCCGTGGCTCTAGCCGAGGCCATGACGCTGGAAGCCGCCGTTCAGTTTGCCTGCGCCGTCGCGGCGGCAGCGGTTGCAGAGCCTGGGGCTCAGGCTTCTATGCCGGAGCGATCGCGGGTAGAAGCCCTGCTGCTCGGTCTGAAGTATCTTTAGGCGTTAGAGACCTGGAGATCGGTAAAATAGAAGCCACCCAGGTAGGCAATGGCACGACCTAAAGTTCAGGAATGGCAGTCAGAACTCAACGACGTCATGCGCGGTATCGCCGGGGCATTTTTGTTCGGCGCGCCGTTTCTCTACACCATGGAAGTGTGGTGGAAGGGCAACTTCACTTCGCCACCGCGAATGATGTTGATTTTAGCTATGGCCTACCTGGCCCTGGTGCTGCTGAATATAAAAGGCGGTTTTCGCACTAAGCAGCCTAGTACTAAAACCCAGATTTTGGCTGAAAGTGTCGAAGGCTTGGTGATCGCACTATTTGCCGCTGCTCTAAGCCTGCTTCTGCTGGGCATTCTGCGCTGGGAAACCGGACTAGACGCCGTGATGGGTAGAGTGCTTACCGTTACGCTTCCCTTCGCCATTGGCGTGGGAGTAGCTAATAACGTGCTCTCCTCAGCCGATGACGAACCGGCTAAGTCAATCAGCCGCGATCGCCAGGCCAAGCAGGCTTGGCGCGATACTTTAGCCGATACTGGCGCTACCCTGCTGGGGGCGATTACGATTGGGGCCTCCATTGCCCCCACCGACGAAATTCCCATGATTGCCAGCTCACTATCGCCTGCGCGGCTGCTGTCGATGATTCTTAGCTCGCTGGTGTTGTCTTACATCATTGTGTTTCAGGCCAATTTTGTAGCCCAGCAGCAGCGGCGATCGCAGGTCGGCTTTTTCCAAGGACCCATCAGCGAAACCCTGACGTCTTATATGGTTTCGCTAGCTATTTCAATGGTTATGCTGTGGTTGTTTCAAGTCATTCGAGTGGGCGACCCCGTGAACCAGTGGGTCAGCTACACTATCGTACTGGGCTTGCCCTCCACCGTAGGCGGTGCCGCCGGTCGTCTAATTGTATAAGGCAGCTCCCCTCATGGCAGAAAAATCCGTACGCAATCAGGCCGAATGGATTTCCCTCGGCGTCTCCCTAACGCTGCTTGCAGGCGTTGTCGCCACCGTAGTCACGCTATGGCTGCACTCGTCAGATCAGCCAGCTCAGTTTACTGTTGAGCGGGGCGACCTTAGAACGACTAACGAGCAGTACTACCTGCCGATCACCGTTAGAAATCAGGGCGACATCACCGCAGCTCAGGTGACTGTTGAAGGCATGCTAAGTGACGCAGAAATCTCGATGACAACTTTCGACTTCGTTCCTGGCCGCTCCGACGCCAAAGGCGTGCTGATTTTCGACCGGGAGCCCTCAGCGGCCAAAGTACGCGTAGTTAGCTATCAAGAACCTTAGTGGCGATCGACGCACCCACTACCAGGGACCACACCTGTAGCTTTTTGCGCCACTGGTATCCGGTTGCCCGAGAGCACCCGCTGCTCGCCTACCGCTAGATTGGCAAAGACCCGCTCACCTTTCTGTCGCCGTTTGCCCATCCTACTATCTATCTATGGCTATAGCCGCAAAAAAAGCGGGAACCGCAGTCCCCGCTTGATGCTGAGTGTCGAGGGAAAAACGACTGAAGGAAGACTGTCTTCCTGCCGTCTAAAGGCTAAACATCATACATACGGGCCTCGATCGCATCGGGGTTAGCAAGGCAGTACTGAGCAAAGGCCGACTGTACCGTAGCCCGCTGACGGCGCTGGGCAAACTGTAGCTCTTCGACGACTTCCCATGCGATCGCAACTTCGCGGTTGTGATGCCCATTCATGGCTGTCAGCCGTCGGGCGTGCTCAAGGGCGGCCCGCATTTGGCTCTCAGAAGACGGCTTGCGCTCAACAGTTGTAGTGGTGGTGGTTGCGGTGAAAGCAGCGGTGGTTGCACTCATGGGTTTGCTCTCCGTAAGGTTGTTTCTGAACTTGAGTTCACTATAACTATAATTCAAACGGATGACTAGAGTTAAAGTATATAAGTTTTTTCTATCATTTATCAGGTTTGCTTACCTGTGCCTGCTCAAAGAACTACGCAGGCGCAGTACCGGTTTGGGCCATGGTCGATTGTAGCGGTACGGACGTTCAAGCACGGCGGATGACCCGACACGGATTGCCCGCCGCCACTACACCCGCCGGAATCGGTTTCGTCACCACGCTGCCTGCGCCAATGGTGGTATCGTCGCCGATGGTTACCCCAGGACAAATGACTGCCCCGCCGCCAATCCACACGTTGTCGCCGATAATGATTGGGGCCGCCATCTCAACCACCGTTAGCCGTAGCGCTGGATCGGTGGGGTGGTAGGCCGCATATATCTGCACGCTGGGCGCGATCAGCACGTCGTCGCCCAGCGTGACCCAGTTGCAGTCGAGGATGGTGCAGTGGGCATTGATGTAGAGGTTTTTACCCGCCCGAATGTGGTGGCCATAGTCGCAAAAAAAAGGCGGACTGATCTCAAAGCCGGGGCCGATCGCATGAAAGAGCGATCGCACTATACCCTCTCGTAGCGCCACTTCCCCAGGCCGAGAGTGATTGAACTCATACAGCTTCTCCTGGGCTAGCCGTCGCAGCGCCACCAGCTCCGGGTCCGCTGCCCGGTAGGGCTCATTCGCCAGCATTTTTTCCCGCTCTGTTTGCGCCACTTAAGGGATCTCCTATCGCAAAAGATCCCCGGTTCCTTTAAGAAACCGGGGATCTGGACTACATCCCCTCCTGGGAGAGGTAGGGGTGTGTCAGCCTAGCCCCCGGAGCCCACCCCGCCCTCCGGGCACCCCTCCCAGGAAGGGACAAGCAAGCCTTAGCCGATCAGCTCTTTCACTTTGGCCATGATGCCGTCGGGGTCAATGCCCTGGTGAACGAACTGTTCCCACAGGCCGCCGCCGCCTTCTTCGTGGGTGCCCATGTGGGCAAACTTAGGCGTGTAGCCCCGCTCCAGCAGCCAGCTGCCAAAGCGACTGCCCAGGCCGGTCTTGCGGTTAAAGGCCTCGGTGACCAGCACAAAGGGAGCCTTACCCACCTTGGCCAGAGTTTCCTCATCCACTACGTTGAGGGTGGCCTTGTTGATAAGGCCCACCTCAATGCCTTCCTGCTTCAGGCGTTCGACGGCATCTAGGGCGCGGTAGAGCGAGTCGCCAAAGGTGACGATGTAGCCCGCGCTGCCTTCGCGGATGACTTCATCTTTGCCGGGAGTAAAGGTGTAGTCGCCGCCAAACATCTCGTTGCCGTCGCCGTCTAAGATTGTCGGCACCTTAGAGCGGGTCGAGAAGATAAAGCGCAGGCCGGGGTCGCCAAACACCTTTTTCACGCAGGCCTTCATCTGGTTGGGGTCGGCGGGGAAGTAGAGCTTGGTGTCGTAACCGTCGTCTAGGCCGTTGTCGGCAAAGAAGTTGTTGATGCCGAAGTGGCAGGTGTTGTCGGCCATGTCGTCAATGCCCGAGTGGGAGAAGTGGCACAGCAGGTTGGAGTTGTTTAACCGGGCCATGGTGATTTCAGAGATACACATCTCTAAAAAGGCGGCGAAGGTCGCAAATACCCCCTGCTTGCCTTTCTCCATGCCGAAGCCAGCGGCAGCAGAGAGGTTGCCCCGCTCCATGATGCCGCCGCTGATGAAGATCTCAGGGTAGGCTTTGCGAATCTGAGCCAGACCGCAGGAGCCTTCCAGGTCGCTATCGACAACCAGCACGCTGTTCTTGCGGGTGGTCTCGTCCATCTCGCCTAACACTTCAACCATGGCATCGCCAAACACATTACGGTTAGCGCCTACGGTCTTGCTAGCGCCCATGAACTCATAGGTGTTTTTGGGTGCTTTGATCTCCTTAAGAAAATCGACCGCTGCGGTGTGGCTCCTGGCTTCTAGGTAGGCGATCGCGGCCTTCACCGAGATCACATCGTGGCCGTGGGTGCTGCCCTCAATGCCCTCAATGCCGACCGCCATGGCTCGCTTGTTGATCACCGCGATCGGGCCGGGGGTATGGATGGCCTTACAGATATTGGCGTAGAGGCCGTCAATGTCTTCACCGTCACCTTCTAGCACCGTTAGGCCATGACCCTCTAGGGTTTTCTTAACGCTGTAGCCGCCCATGTACTGAGAGGGGTGGCCCGCGATCGTGACGTCGTTATCGTCAACTAGAATTTTGACGTTGACGTGGTTAGCGACCGCAAAGCGGGCCGCCTCGGCGTCGTCGCCCTCCTGCTGAGCCCCGTCTGAACCGAGGCAAAATACCGCCTTGCCAGGGTTGGCTAGGGCCACGCCGTTGACGTAGGGCCACATGTGGCCGAGCCGACCGGAGCTAAATTTGATGCCGGGAGTCAGCCCCAGCTCGGGGTGGCCGGGTAGGGTAGACCCTGCGCCCCGGTACTCGGTTAGCTTTTCGGCGGGCATATCGCCGTTGAGTACCGACATCAAATACTGAGTCGCCACCCGGTGCCCGGCTTCGTCAAAGAATATGGGCACATACTGGTCGTCTGCGCCGCGAAACAGCGCGTCGAGAATCATTACTTCGGGCACGGTGTCGTAGGGACCGCCCGTGTGGCCACCCACGCCCCGCGCTGCACCCGTAGCGGTGAAGAACACAATGGCGTCGCGACACAGCTGAATGTTGTCTTTCAGGGCGCTGCGCTGCTCGTCGGTGAGCGTAGGGTTAGAGGCATCGAGAGAAATTCGCTGGTACGCGCCCAGATCAATCGGAAAGCTCGTCATAGAGGTTTGTCCTAAGGGTTGATTTACAGAGAAGCGTCGGCCAAGCTAAGGGAGATCTAAAACAAGTCCACCGCTACAGTGCGGATATCTATATCCATTACTTCCATCATTCAATACTGTGGGATCAGTGTGAAGGTTTTTGATCAGAGTTGGCTAAAGGCAGAGAAAAGTGGATGGGTGACAGGGTGGTGGGGTAAACGCCTGAGGGTTGTCTCAATTATCTCAGCTATCCGTAGGGTGGCGTTAGGCGGACCAAGATCTTGCACCCAGCCCGTAACCCTCGCTCCGCCGCAACCCACCGCTCACCCATCGCGAGAAACCCGTGACCTAAGCGACCGGGTTTCTGCGCCAGCAGCGACAAACCCTAGCAACCCGGTCTCTGGAACCGTATTTTTTGCCTGGCGATCGCGCTCGTTTCGACTTTCTAGCAGTCAAGGCTAGAATCGGGGGAAACCTGCCGCGCCCCATGCCCCAGTTAGTGCTGCTATGGATAGACCAACTAATTTCTGAGCAGGTTTTACAGCTATTTAAGACAGCATGGGAGCACCCGGATTGGTTCATCTACAGCCTTACCGTGCTGTCAGGGGTTGGGTATGC
>JBARUP010000557.1:0-2334 GCA_049645805.1 Nodosilinea sp. | reverse complement strand
TGCTGAAGGCCACAAAGCAAACTCGAGCCGTGTTAGCCGCATTAACCTGAGTGTCTAGCCCGCCGCCTGCGTTGTTGGCAAACTGATTTTGGCTAGCTTCAATCAGTACCGTGTCGGCGTCGTTGGTGCTCAGCGCAAGACCGATACCGCCGTTGCCCGCAATAGTGTTGTTGCCAATGCCTAGAGAGTTGATCTCAGGCTTAGCCACAAACTCTTGCAGAGCAGAATCACCAGCGGTGCTTGTAATACCGGCTCCGGTGTTGTTCAGAATTTGGTTGCCGTCAATGTTCAACTCCTGGGTAGCTGACTCGTTGCCGGTAACGCGAATACCTGCTCCGGCGTTGCGGGCGATCGCGCTATCCCGCACCTGCACTTCCTGAAAAGAGATCAGCGCTCCGCCTAGCACCCCGCCTACGATGCTTAGGCCATCGCTGCCGTTGTCGCTAATGTTGACCTGGCGCAGGGCGACTTCTTGGCCACCTAGATCTTGGGCCCTAATCAAAACGCCTTCAGCAGCATTATTGCTGGCGCTGTTGGTAATTGCCGTGCCGGGGCTGAGGCCAATGCTGGTGTTGCTCGGGCTGCTGGGGCCAAGAGTCACTCGCTGATTTGGCACCTGGGCCGCTGGCAAAAAGGCCCCCTCTGCGGCTAGCTCAATGCCAACCCGGTTGCGATCGGCCTGAAACCCAGCGATGGTTGCCTCAACCGAGTTCAGCGTAGTGGTGTTACGAATAAAAATTCCCTGCCCCGAGGTGGGGCCTGCGCCCTGCGATCCTGCGATCGCGTTGTCAAACAAAATCGCGCTGCCGCCTACATCGTCGAGAAAAATGCCCCGCTCACCGGGGTTAGTAATGGTGTTGTTGCGTAGCTCAACGTTGCGAATGTTGCTGCCCGCGATCGCATTGTCGGGAGCATTTTCAAACCTAAAGCCCGCCAGCACCGTGCGGTTGCCTAGGGTGACGCCCGTCATGCGCGGAAAGCTGCCGTCGCCCGAGAAGGGCAGCTCAACTAAAATGCCGTCGGTATAGTTCAGCTCCGCCGAGAAGGGCAGCCGCACCGTAGCTGACTCGAACCCCGGAAACGGCAGGCCAGCCAGCAGTTGTCGAGGCCCCTGGGACAGCACCTGCACCCGGTCAGGAATCGTCAGGGCCGGAATCAGCACATCGGCAGCACCGTCTATATAGACCACATCGTTGCCGTCGCTGACGGTAGCCAACAGCGCATTTTCTACCGTGCCAAAGGGGTTTTCAAAGGTGCCGTCGCCGCCCGCACGGCCTAAAGCTACGTGCTGAAAGCGATAGGCCTCTTCTTCTTCAGGGTTAAGCAGGGGCTGCGAGTCTTGGCTGCTAAAAGCTTCTGCCTCGGAGATGACAAATACAGCAACTTCGGGCAGACGCACGGTTGGTTCGCCTAGGCGAGCCCGCACCTGCTCGGCCTGGGGAACTGTTTCCGCCGGACGAATACCGGGGAAGGTAGCCCCCACTGAGAAGATCAGCCGGTTGCCAAACAGCCCATCGCCCTGTAGCGCCAGCCCGGTGCTGAAATTGGGGGTTAGGTCAGCGGCCAGCCGCAGCCGCCAGCCCAGATAGCTAGAGAGGTTGGGGGCTCCGTAGAGGTAGAGACCGCCAAAGCCCTTAAGGTTGCCGTCATCCCAGCGGGCAATGGGGGTACCGGCCTCGGCATCAAAGCCGCCTAGAGCTGTCTCGCGCTGGAGCAGCCGCTGCCGCTGCCGCTGGGTTTCGAGCAGCAGCAGGTTGCCCTGGAAGCGGGTCGAGGTTTGCACCCCGGTGTCAATGTCGACATTACGGAGGGTGCGATCGCGGTTGCCCACCGGCCAGTAGGCATTAAAGCGAAAATCCCAGTCGCGGCCCAGGCTTTCGTAGCCGGTGCCCAGCTGATAAACAGTGCTAGCGTCGGTACCGCGCACGTCCAGGCCCAGATAGCCACCCCGAACCCGGTCAGCCTCGTCGTTGTAGCCGCGATAGCCCAGCAGCAGCCCTCCAGCCACCGTATCGGTCGTGTTTAATATCAGCCGCCCTTCAAGGAAGCCCAGCTCTTCACCCACCGTTTGCCAGAGCGGTACAAACGACTCGAACCGGCCTAGAGCAGGGTAGCTGCCGCCGTCGGTGCTGTAGCCTGCCCCCACCCGAGCGCGAATGCGCAGGTCTGGCGTGGCCTCAGCGTTCTCTAACTGCAATTGAGCCAGGTCATAGGAGAAAGCATCAGGCCCAGCATCTCGAGAAGTTGCAGTCATCCTCGACCCGCTAGGGCCAAAACTGAGGGCTACCTCTGGCAAGGGACGATGGAGCAATGGCTGATTGGTCGGTAGAGGAG
>JBARUP010000556.1:0-1949 GCA_049645805.1 Nodosilinea sp. | reverse complement strand
ACAGTTCTTGCCCGTCGAGCTGTACCCCCACCGACTCTAGCTTGCCGCTCCGCTGCACCTTGATTGGCAGGGGCTCACTGCCGCTAGAAGGAATAGGCACCAGCTGAGCTTGAACAGGGAGTGAGGGCAGCCCTCCATGGATGAAGAGGGCAGCGAGCAAAGCAATGCCTGCTGCTACGACCTGGCGCAGCAGTCGGGCTCGATGCCAGGAGCTAAGATTATGCATAAGACGTTTTTTTTCGCAAGCATTCAGACACAACTTAACCCTTAAGCACAAAGTGTCAAGTCGCACTGCGAACAGTTTGTGAAGTGCTGTTTGAGGCCGACGCTGTACAGCGCCTGTGAGGGGTCTTGTAGAAAATGGTGAAGCTATATAGGAAAGCCTATTCGCTATCCTTAGGGGGTGCCCGCTTCTCTTTATATTCCCCATCTCGTTCTCTCCTCGAGCGGCTCGCCTACAGCGCCGCTGCTCCTCAGCCGCACTCACCCACCCCCTCACCCCCTCACCCATGCCTGCTGCCGACTACTCCCCCCACCTACCCTCCCCAGACGCTACTACGTGGGAAGAAGTAGAGGCCGAGCTGGGCGAGCTGGTAGCTACGGCGGCGGGCACCCCCCTTGCCCTCCCTGCTGCCGATGCCGCCACCTGGGAGGCCGTTGAGCAAGAGCTGACCGACCTAGTCATTGATTTTCAAGATCTGCAAGACGACCTCAACTATCGCCGTGCCCAGGCTGCACTAGGTAGCCTAGTGCAGCGCCTCAACCTCACTCCTCGCGAGCAGGCTGGGGTAGAAGACGCCCTGCAAAACCTCAGAGGCCTGATCGACAAGCTTGAGAACACGGTGGTGCACATCGCTGCCTTTGGCCTAGTAGGGCGGGGAAAGTCGTCGCTGCTCAATGCTCTGCTGGGTCAGGAGGCTTTTGCTACTGGTCCTACCCACGGCGTGACCCAGGTGGTAGAAGGCAGCCGCTGGGCCGTTAGCCAAGACGCACTGCCGTCCGATGTCCCCGACCTGCTGCGAGTTTCACTTAAAAGCCTGGGCCAGTCGCGCATTGAGCTGATTGATACCCCTGGACTAGACGAGGTAGACGGTGAAGACCGCGCCGCCCTAGCCTGTCGAGTTGCCGAACAGGTCGATCTCATTCTCTTTGTAATCGCGGGCGACATTACCCGAGTTGAGTACGAGGCCTTACAGGCGCTGCGCCAGACCAGCAGGCCCATGCTGCTGGTGTTCAACAAAATCGACCAGTATCCCGAGGCCGATCGCCAGACCCTCTACGAAACGTTGCGCGATCGCCGCCTCCAAGACCTCATTTCTCCCGACGAGATTGTCATGGCCGCCGCTTCGCCCCTGGCGGTGGAGGCTGTGCCCCAGACCGATGGTACCGTAACCTATCAAACCGTACGTGCCCGCCCCCAGGTCGACGACCTCAAGCTCAAGATTCTCGACATCTTGCACCGCGAAGGCAAAGCCCTAGTTGCCCTCAACACGCTCATGTATGCCGAAGGGATCAGCGCCGAGATTTTGGCGCGCAAGAAGCAGATTTGCGATCGCATCGCCGACGACACAATCTGGAATGCCACTTTGATCAAAGCCGTTGCTGTTGCCCTTAACCCGGTGACTGTAGCCGATTTGGTCGGCGGCACCGTAGTCGATGTCATGCTGATTCTCAACCTGTCGCGGCTCTATGGCCTGCCGATGACTCGCCCTGCCGCCCTTAAGCTGCTTCAGCAGATTGCTCTCGGGCTGGGCGGTATTACCCTTAGCGAGCTGGTAATTACTCTCGGACTGAGCTCGCTGAAGGGAGTGTTGGGGGTGTCTGCGATCGCCACAGGCGGTCTGGCCCTAGCTCCCTACGTGCCCGTGGCCTTAGCCCAGGGCGGCGTTGCGGGGCTTGCCACCTACGGCATTGGTCAAATTACAAAAACTTATCTGACCAATGGTGCT